>CAMZAY010000001.1 GCA_947304365.1 uncultured Clostridia bacterium
ACGACCACACCTGCGACGCGATGCACTTCGGCCTTTCGGAGTTTTCCGCAAACGTACACAATACCTCCCCCCGCTCTTTGAGAAAGGTGACGAGCTACATAAACTGAATCGGACGATATGAAAAAGCCGCTTGAGATCGTCTCAGGCGGCTTTCGTTATTGATCAGGCATTCTTTTTTAACCATTGACTTCGGTATGGATTGAATTCATGCGCGTTGAATCCGCGTGGAAGGTATTCTTCGGGAATGTACTCCTCATAGTGCAGGTCAAAAAAGTAATTGCAGTATTCCATCAGTACGTAAACGATCTTACCTTCTCCGTCCGTAAGAGCATAAACGAGTCCGTGTCCCATGTCCTTATCGGTAAATATCGCCGCAATCTCGTAATCATCAAAACCGGTTATGCCGTAATAGCCCAGATACTCATTACAGCCTTTGAATTTAAGTCTCATCATTTCCTTTTCATACGCTTCCGGAGCATATTGAACTACCATATACCCCAAATACTGAGGATCGAAGGGATCATAGTGCACCAATTTAAATTCGACAACGTCCATTTCATCCGTTATCTCCTCCGGCCAAATCGTTTCGTTCATCAACCTTCCATACCCGGTGCCGAAATCTTCGCCCGGTCCCAACCTGTATATCTTATAATCGTTGATGCTCGTATGGACGTCGGGCTTTGCCAACATACCGTCGATCAATACTGCTCCCGCCAATATTGCAAGAAGCACGATACGCGCGATCACGCTTACCAAAACAAATCCTCCAACCGAAAGCCCAATGATACCGATCATCTTCCGGCGTCTTTTCCTTTTGACCTGTTTGTATGATTCGGCGATCCGTTCCGATTGCTCTTTCTCACAGCTTACTTGTTCAATCTTGTCCGCCTCGGACATATCAAAGAATATCTTCTTGCAGGCAGGGCATTCCGAGAGATGCTCTTCCACTGCGGTGACAGACTCCTTGCTTGCTATGCCGTCATAATAGATGGGAAGCAGATCTCTTATCAAGCCGCATTCATGCTTCATTCTATCGTCTCCTTTATTAATAATCTCGCTCTATGATACGTGACCCGCGCCCAGCTCTCCGTTTTGCCGTGGAGCCTCGCTATCTCGGAAAAAGAGAGCTCTCCGAACGCTCTCATCCAAAACACCTCTCGATACGGCTCTTTCAATGAATGGAGCGCCTCATGCACCCGCGCGGCGAGCTGAGCTGAGTCTACGCCGTCCTCCGCCGACGAGACCGGATCTTCGGAAAGCGCTTCCAGCTCATGCTGCGAGCAGGGAACTGTACGAGTACGTTCACGAAGATGATCGTAATAGGCGTTTTTAGCTATGCTGCAGACCCAAACGTAGAATTTTCCGTCTCCTCTGTATTCATCCAGCCGATCTATTATCTTAAAAAACGTTTCCTGAGCCAACTCTTCGGAAAGGTCGGGATTGCCTGAAAGCTTTAATAGAAACGCATAGACCTGATGATAATACTCGGTATAAAGCTTTTCATACTCGTCCAGACAACTCGCCTCCCTTCGCTAATATGACGGAAAAAAATGCTGATCGTTACAAATATATTATTTGACGATATCTCTGTGGTCAAGCTTCGTCGCAGTTTTTGCAGATTTTGTCCTGAATGCAATGCAGGACCGCTTCCGGAGCGGTCCCATTTTCTCGATACTTACGTTGCATTGTCTCCAAGCCCTTTTGGGTCATACGGCATGAACGTATTCCATCCCATACGCACGATCGTTGACCGTGCCGGAAAGACGGTTAATACCGTTCTCCGAAACGATGCGGAAGCCGCAGGAAATATGTGTGCGTACTGACGGGGCGTTGGTCTTCGATACGCAGTCCGCTATCACGAACGGTCCATACTGCCCGAGTTTTTCAAACACGGCACAGATGAGTCTCTTTGCCGAGCCGCGGCGCCTGCTGTCGGGGCGCGTTTCAAACGCCTCAAGATAATATGACCAGCCTCCGATCGTACTTAGCCGCAGCGCGCTCACCCACTCCCCTTCTTCTTCGAGTACGAAATACTTGTTGCCTTTCTTCCCGAAGAATTCGTTTAGGAATCCGACGAACTTCCTTTCTTCCTTTCCGACCGCAAAGGAGAGCTCTTCGTCCGGATAAAACTCCGCCGCGTTCTCGGCGATGCTTTCCGAGTAGATATCAAGCAGCCTGCGGATATCGATCTCTTTCTTTTCAGTAAAATACAAAAGCACATCCGATCACGCCCTTATATCCTTCCTGTTGTACTTTATGAACGCCGCGGCGATACCGATAAGAGTGAACGCGGCGCCGGGGATCAAGTATTTCGCCTCGATCCCTCCGTTCGCAACTATCGCCGTGCCGTCGGCGTAGGAGAACGGGGTTATGTACCTTAAAAACTCCGCTTCGTCCGTAAGGTTCGCGAGTATGTTCATGAAATAGAGCACGAACGCGGCGCCGAGACCGATGCCGAGCCCGTTCCCCTTTATGAACGCGGAAAGCCCGAACATCACGCAGGCGATCTCCGTCTGCATCAAAAGGTAGCCGAGGAACACGCTGAAGAACAGCTTTGTCCCTATCTTCTCGCCTATGGCGAGGCTTGCGAGGAACGAGGCGAGCGCGACCGCGATATTGAGTATCAGCACCTCGGCGATCACCGCCGCGAGCTTGCGGGAGACCACGTACGAGCGGGAGACCGGATGGGTGAGCAGGAACTCCGCCGTGCGCTCCCTTTCCTCTTTGGCGAGGGCGCTTATGCCGAGGAGTGCCGCGAAGAACGCGCCGCCCAATCCCAGCACGTTGCCGCATTCCACGGCGAAATAGCCGCTGAACTCGCCGAAATTGATCTTGTCCATATTGAACGCCTGTGAAAAGCCGCCCATCTCGGCGAACATATCGCCCATCTCGCTCATCTGGGAGGTCATCTGCGGGTAAATGAGTATGCTCAGGCACAGCATGAAGGCGATCGCCGCCGTCCAAACGATGAGCTTTATCCTGTCCCTTTTAAGCTCATGGAAAAACAGAGTCATATCACTCGCCCTCCCTTTCGTAATAGTGCATGAAAACGTCCTCTATATCGGGATCGGTGAGCGTGATATCCTCGAACGAGAGCCCCGCGAGCGCCTTGACGAGCGCGTCCGCGCGTCCGCTGTACAAAAAGCTCATTCCGGAAGCGCATATATTTACGTCCCTCATGCCGTCTATCTCGGGCAGCCTGTCCGCGCCGTGCAGGGTAACGCGCTTTACGCCCGTGCCGGTGAGATTATCGACGCTGTCCTCCTTGATAAGCCTGCCCTCGCGCAGGATCCCGGCGCGGGTGCAGTAGCGCCCGATCTCCGACAGCACGTGCGAGGAGAGGAACACTGTTGCGCCCTCCTCGTTCCTTTCCCGGAGCAGAGCGAAAAACTCGCGCTGGATGAGCGGATCGAGCCCGCTCGTCGGCTCGTCGAGTATGTAGAGGCGGGGCTTGTGCTGCATCGCGGCGACTATGCCCACCTTTTTGCGGTTGCCGAGGGAGAGCTCCCCGACCTTGCGGTCAAGCTCGAGCCCGAGCCTTTCCGAAAGGCGCTTCGCCTCCTCGCGGCAGTCCTTTTTCCTGAGCTTTGCGGAGAATTCAAGCACCTCCTTCACGCGCATACCGCCGTAAAACGACGCCTCGGATGGAAGATAGCCGACCTCCTTCAATATCCTTTCCTTGTCCTTTTCGATATCCATGCCGAGCACGCTCGCGCTGCCGCCGCTCTTTTTTATGAGCCCGAGCAGCGTGCGGATCGTGGTGCTTTTGCCCGCGCCGTTGGGACCGATGAAGCCGAATATCTCGCCCTCCTCAACGGTGAGATCGACGTTCTCTATGCCCCTTGCCCTGCCGTAAAACTTGGTAAGGCCATTCGTTTCGATGGCTTTCATCCGGTGATCCTTTCCTTTCTCCATTTAAGATAATACACTCCGAACAATATGAACAGCAGAATATTATGCCCTATCATGCACGCCCAGGCCGCCTCGAGCCCGAGGCCCAGGAGCTTTATGCATATGAAAGTGCCGAGTATCCTGACGCCCCACATGCCGACCATATTGAATATGAACGGAGCGACGGTCTTGCCCGCGCCCTGGAGCATGCCCTCGATCACCAGCGCGACGCCGAATATCGGCTCCGAACAGGCGACCATCCTCAAAACCGTGCTGCCGAGCCTTATCACCGCGGGATCCTTGCTGAAAAGCCCCGCCATGCGCGGCGCGAAAATGAACAGGAGCGCGCCCGAAACGACCATGAGCGCCGTCTCGAACAGCATAATGACCCTCGCGGTGTCCCTGAGCTTCTTCCTGTCGCCCGCGCCGATGGCGTTCCCCGCAAGCGTTGCGGAGGCGCTCATCATGCCGTAGCCGGGTATGTAGAACGCGGACTCGACGGTATTCGCGACGGTGTGCGCGGCCGTGGATATCTCGCCCAGAGAATTGATCATCGCCGCGAACGCGACGTAGCCGAGGCTTGTGCCGAACCTTTGCAGCATATTCGGGAAGGCGACCCGCATACAGGGGACGAGCACCGTTTTATCGGGCTTTATGGAGAAGCCCCTTGGCGAGACCTCCTTATGCTTAAAGAGCGCGATCGTTATCGCGGCGCCGCCGAAGAGCACGCTGACGGCGCTTGCCGCGGCGGCTCCCTTCACGCCGAGCCCCGCGCCCCAGACGCGAAGCGCGCGCCCGAAAACCGAGATATCCCGCGTTTCGTAGATCAGCAGGAAATTGAGTATCACGTTTATAAGATTCACGCCTATCCCCACCCGCATGGGCGTTTTCGTATCGCCCGCGGCGCGGAGCACCGTGCCGAATATTATGGTCGCCGTCCTCGGCAGAGTGGGCAGGTACAGTATGAAGAAATAGCTCCACGCAAGGGGGCGGATGTTCTTGTCGACCTGCATCCACGCGGGCACGAAGAAGCTCAATGAAAGCGTTATCGCCGTGAACAAAAGCCCCACGACGAGCACCGCGAGCACGCTTTGAGCGGAGGCCTTCTTCGCAAGCTCCTTTTCCCCGCCGCCGAGCTTCTGCGATATGAACGCGAGGAAGCCCACGCCGAACGCGGAGATCGTACTGCCGACGAGCCAGTTGACCGTCGTCGTCGAGCCGACCGCCGCAGTCGCCGCCGTGCCGAGCGCGCCGACCATGGCGACGTCGATGTACTGCACGGCGGTCTGCATGAGCTGTTCGAGCATTGTCGGCCAGGCGAGCGTTATCACTGGCTTGAAAAGCGAGGCGTTTATTAACTTTTCCCGTTTCTTTTCCATTCTGTTCCTCTTTCGTTATATTGTTTCGATTATACCAAATCGGCGGCCCGTTTACAATAGCGCTTCCGATGTTTGAATCCCGCGCGAAATATGTTATAATCTGATAAAACAAAGCTTTAGGAGGCGTCCATGGACGAAAGGCGGAAGCTGTTTTTGAAGCGCGATCCCTATTCCCCGCCGAAGGACGGCGCGCTTTTCCTGCGCTCCGTCAGGGCGCTTACGGAGCATCATATAAGGAACTGCCCCGAATACGCGCGCATACTCGAGGAGCGCGGGTTTTCGCCCGATATGCTCCGCTCCGAGGAGGATCTTTACAAGCTGCCCGTAATACCGACGCTGTATCTTAAGAGGAACCGCCTCTTTTCCGTTGATGAAAAAGAACTGCGCGTAAAGGCGTCCTCGTCCGGAACGAAGGGCAAAAAAAGCGTGGTGGGGCTTGACAAAAAGAGCCTTCGCCTCGGGATTGGCATGATGTTCCGCTTTTTCAAATACCACGGGATAATCTCCCCCGTGCCCGTCAACTACATCGTGCTTGGGTACGAGCCGAGCGCGCACGCCGACATGGGCGCTATAAAGACCGCCTACGGGACGACAAAATTCGCGCCGGCGCTCTCCCGCACGTACGCGCTGAAGGACACCGGCAGCGATTACGAACTCAACCTCGAGGGCGTAAAAAGGGCGCTGATCAAAGCGGCGAAGTCCCCCTTCCCAGTAAGGTTCGTGGGATTCCCGCCCTATATGTATTTCCTTATGAAAATGCTTAAGGACGAGGGGATCCGCCTGAAAACGGGCCGCCGTTCGACGGTGCTTCTCGGCGGAGGCTGGAAGGGCTTTTCGGGGCTTGAGATCGACCGGGAGGAGTTCCTTCGTCTGCTTGACGAGGTCCTCGGCATTGGGCGGGAGCGCTGTTTTGAGTTTTACAGCGCCGTGGAGCACCCTATGGCTTACGTAAAATGCAGCGAGGGGCATTTCCACATCCCCTGTTACAGCCGCGTGATAATACGCGATATCGCTTCGCTTGAGCCGGTAAAGGACGGCGAGGCGGGGCTCTTGAGCTTTGTAACGCCGCTCGTCACGTCCATGCCGCTCGTCAGCGTCGTTACGGACGATATCGCCGTAAGGCATGAAGGACCCTGCGCCTGCGGGCTCAATGCGCCGTATTTCGATCTTTTGGGCAGGGCGGGCGTGGCCGGCATAAAGACCTGCGTTTCCGGCGCGAACGAGTTTTTGGGAGGGAAGAATGCTTGACGTGATAAACAAGCTGATGGGTACAGCCGAAAAGCCCGATATGGAAGCCCTTAAACAGCGCGTCTCGGCGGCAAGGCGGCTTCCCGCGCTTGACCGTGAGAAGGTGATACGCGCCTGCGGCGCGCTCTCCCGCGAGCTTGCCTCCCCCGAATACGCCGCCATGCTTTCGGGGCTCGGCATGCCGGAGGAAAAGATACGGCGGGAGATCTCGCTTGCGGCGGAAATGCTTTCGGAGGGGTATCTGCGCGAAAGGGTCAAAACGGAGCTCGGCGAAACGGAGGACGCTGTTTTCACTCCGTTCGGGAGCGCCCGCCCGGTAAAGCGCGGGTTGAGGCCCCTCGGCGTGCTCCTTCACATATCGGCGGGGAACGTGGACGCGCTGCCCGCATTCAGCGTGATAGAGGGGCTTTTGACCGGCAACGTGAACCTTTTGAAGCTCCCGCGGGAGGATAACGGGCTTTCCGCCGCCGCACTCGAGCGGCTTTGCGTGATCGAGCCCGCGATCGAGCCATTCGTCGAGGTGCTCGACGTGCCCTCGACCGATACGGAAACGCTTGCCGCGCTCGCCGGGCTTTCGGACGCGGTGGTCGTCTGGGGCGGGGACGAGGCGGTCGCCGCCGCAAGGAGGCTTGCAAGGCCTGATACCCGCTTGATCGAGTGGGGACATAAGCTGAGCTTCGCCTATTTTTCCGGCGCGCAGGCTGACGCGGCGCTTTATTCCGCAGCGGAGAACATCTGCATGACCGAGCAGCTTTACTGCAGCTCCTGCCAGGGGATATATCTCGATACGGACGATTTTGAAGAGGTCTGCCGCTTTGCGGAGCGGTTCGCCGCGATACTGGGCGAGGTATCGGAAAAATATCCGTTCTCCGGCGGAGACCGGATACGGGCGCAGAAAACGCTGGAGCTTTATACCGAGGAGCTTGAAGCCCGCCCGAACGAAAAGCGGGTATTCCGTGCAAACGGCGCGGGGGTGATCGCCGTGAACGACGGCGCCCTCGAAGCATCGTACCAGTTCCGCTGTCCGTGGGTGAAGCCGCTGAAAAGGGAGAGGCTCCCCGAAACGCTCGCACCGTATAAAAACCGATTGCAGACGGTGTTTTTGAGCTGCGCCGACGAAGATAAAGACGCGCTGTCGGAGCTTTTGCTCAAGACCGGCGTCTTCCGTATAACGGACGGGAGGCTCATGTCCCGGGAATACTGCGGCATGCCGCACGACGGGGAGTATCCGCTGCTAAGATACATGAAGCGCGTATCGGTGGAAATATGAAAGAAACGGCCCCGGCTGCATCCGGGACCGTTTTTTTGCTGCGATTCAGTTTAAATTCAAAAGTATCAGCGCGGCGACTATCATAATAAAGCCGATCACCTTGCGGACGCTCAGTTTTTCCTTGAACATAAGTATCCCGGCGAGGCTTATGAGCACTATCGCGCCGACGTTGTAGATGGGGTAAACGACGACCGCCTCGAGCGAGCCGAGGGACAGGAGCAAAAAGCGCGTTGCAAAATAGTTCGGCACGCCGATCACTATGCCGAATACGATATCCTTCCAGGTGATCCTTTTGTGCGTTATCGCCGTCATTATCCCGGCAAGCGTGAACGCGGTGAGGAAATTGCAGAGCAGGAAATGATCCTTTATCGAGGAAACGCCGACCTTATCGTAGATATTCGCCATGGATTCGGTAAGGCCGCTGACCAGCAGGAGCAGGAGCAGCAGCAGGAACACGCCGGAGCGCTTCGAGCCGCCGGCCTTGCCCGGTTCGAGATAGATCAGCACGATAGCGGCGACGGCTATAACGAAGCCGATAATGTGAAGCACGGTCGGCTTTTCGCCGAAGGCGGCGACGGCCATCACAGCGGGCACGAGCACGCCGAGCTTCATGAAAACGGAGGAGAGCATCACCCCGTTTTTGCTTATGTTATGCTTCATAAGCATGAAGCTCAAAAGATACAGGCAGCCGCTCCCCAGGCCGAGGCAGACGGCGAAAGTCATCCCCTCCTGCGGGGCGAAGGGGCGCTTGTCCTCCATGAACAGGAAGGCGATAAGCGAGCAAACGAAATAGTTTGCCATGAACATCGCGAAATTGTTTTTGATATGCTTTTCGCCGAGGCGCATTATTATCGCCACGGCGGAGCTTGCGAGCACCGCGAGTATGAGATACAGCATCGTTTATCCTTCTCCCTCCGCAGGCGGTTCCGCCGGGAACAGCGCCTCAAACAGCCGCTTGGAGAGCTGCTTTATGTCGTTGACGCCGTGCATGGCGTCGTTGTAATACGGGCGGCTGATCGCGTTGCTCTTTACGACGACGTACCCCTCGTACGGGTTGACGGTGAAATAGTAATCGCTCTTGATATCCTCGCTCTTTATGAGGAAGAAAACGCATCTTTCGCCGACCTCGAAGCTGACGGCGGGATGCACGTCCACGGTCTTCGGGGTAAGATCCACAGCGTTTATCACGGGACGGGCGTTGTAGGGCGAAAGCACTATATCGAGCTTGTCGCCGCAGCGGAAGCTGCCGAAGAGCCCGTTCTCCACACGGACCCTTAAGAACACCTGCTTCTGCGTTGAGAGCGTGCTCTCGCCGCCGTCGACGGAGCGGCAAAGGGTATCCTCCGGCCCGCTGGAATAGATCACGCGGCCGAGGAGTATCTCGTCGCAGGCGTTGGCAAGTGCGCCGAATTCGCCGTAGAAGAAGCTCTGCGAAGGCACGGTGAGTATCTTGCGCTGTTCCTCGATATCGCGTTTTATGCTGTCAATGGTGCAGACGGCGTTCCCGAACTCGGCGCTGCCGTTTATGATGGGCACGGGGTCGCCCGTAAGTATCACGCTGTTCTCCCCATCCGGGGCGATGTAAAGGAGGTATTTGCCGCCGAGCTCCGCTGAAGCGGCGATATCGAAGGTGGCCCCCTCCTCCGCCTGACCGTCGAGCACCTCGTCCGTACGGAATTTGGCGAGCGGCCTGCCCGCCTCCGGATCGGCCTTTCTAAGGCAGGTGGCTACAAGTATCTTCTCCGCGTCGCGGTAAAGGAGGCTGACCGAAGCGGGCGGGAGAGTATCCTCCTCTTTATCGGAGATCGCGTCGGGCAGACGCAAATCGACCGATACCGAAAACAGTATCAGCAGCGCAAGTATGGAAGCCAATATTATCCTTACGGGCTTCATGACGCCAACCTCCGAACGGGCATACCGCCCCAATTATTTAATTATACCACCTCGCGCTGAAATATACAAGCATTCAAAGCCGAAATCCGCGCTTTACGATGTTGCCTTGAGGCCGCGGCTGTGCTATAATACGCGGGATATCGGAACGAAAGATATCCGTCCGATCGAAAGGAAATCTCAATTTGAACGAATACGCACTTCGCGCAAGCGATCTTTTCAAGACCTGTTTCCGCAAAAGCCCCGAAACGGTGCTTTTTGCGCCCGGCAGGGTGAATCTTATCGGCGAGCACGTCGATTATAACGGCGGCAGGGTGATGCCCTGCTCCCTTTCCCTTGGCACTTACGCCGCCGCAGCAAGGCGAAACGACGGCGTTATCCGCCTTGTTTCCGTCGATATGGGCGGCGCAGCGGTCGAGACCACTTCCGAGGAGCTTGCCTCCCTCCCCTGCGTGCCGCTCAGCTTCGCCCGCTTCGGTTGGGCGGAATACCCCCTCGGCGTGGCGGCAAAGCTTATCGAAAACGGTTTCTGTATAGGCGGCTTCGAGATGGCCGTCTGCGGGAGTCTGCCCCGCGGATCGGGGCTTTCCTCCTCCGCTTCGCTGGAGGTGCTCACCTGCGCCGTTTTGAAGGAGCTGTTCTTCATCCGCCTGACCGGCGAACAGGCGGCGCTCATATCCCTCGCCGCCGAGCGTGACTGCGCCGGCGTTAACTGCGGCGTAATGGACCAGTTCATCTGCGCGAAAGGCAGGAAGGATCACGCGATGCTGCTCGATACGCACACGCTCTCGAACGAGTATCTGCCCTTCGACCTTAAGGACGCCGAGCTGCTGATAATGAACACCAACAAGCCCCGTCGGCTTGCGGGATCCAAATACAACGAGCGCCGCGCCGAGTGCGAGGAGGCGCTCCGCCTGATCAACGCCGCGGGGCTCGATAAAAAGCACCTCTGCGATATTACGGAGGAAGGGCTCGCTTTTATCGAGGGCGCTCTGCCCGAAACGCTCCGCCGCCGCGCGCGCCATGCCGTGACTGAAAACATCCGCACGCTCAAAGCAGCCGAGGCGCTGAAGACCGGCGATATCGTCACGCTCGGCAAGCTCATGAACGCCTCCCACGATTCGCTTAAAAACGATTACGAGGTCACCGGAAAAGAGCTCGATTCGATCGTTTACGCGGCAAGGGATCAGGAAGGCGTGCTTGGCGCAAGGATGACGGGCGCGGGCTTTGGCGGCTGCGCCATAGCGATAGTCAAAAAGGACGCCGCAAGGAGCGTTATCGAAAGCGTGACCGCCCGCTACAAGGCGGAAACTGGGTTGACCTGCTCCATTTACACCGCCAAAACGGGCGAAGCGCCCTTCGGAAAGGAATGAGAGCTATGAAGAAGCTCGCCCTGCTGCTTGCCGCGCTGCTCCTGCTTTCCGCCGCCGGATGCGTATGGAGCGGTAAGGAAGCGGTCAAGCCGACAGACGCCCCCACCGGGGCGCCGACCCAGGCGCCGACCGACGCGCCCACACAAGCGCCGACCGATGCGCCCACTCCGGAGCCGTCCGAACCTGCCGGGCCGGATATCCCTGACGATATCTCGGATTACGCCATGGAGTGCATAACGAACGCCGACGCCTGTATGACGCAAGCGGTGGCATTTATTTCGAAGCATCCCATAGATATAGAGGGCGAAACTCACCCCTTTGTACCGCCCAACATGTTCGAGACCCTCAGCGAAGATGAGCTTGCCGTTTACACCGCGGCGCTCGGATCCGCTTCGAGCTTTACCGAGGTCGAGCTGGGCGAGCTGCCCGAGCGCACCGTGGATGCGGCGCTCAAAGCGCTGTATACCGACTATCCCGAGACGGAGACCTATTTCACGCTGGTACAGAGCGTCGACGGCGGCTGGTCGTCGCTTTTCTCAATGCCGGACGCGCGCTATGTCGAGCCGGCCGAGGATATGGACGCGCTTAAGGACGAGGTGTACGCGCTTGATCTGACTGCCCGCTATATCGCGAGCCTTATCCCGGAGTATTTCTCCCCCATAGACAAATACCGCGCGCTCGCCTATTACATCTGCATTAACACGCAGTACGCGCACGTCGTGGGCGAGATACCCCGCTACGCGACGACGCCCTTCGGCGCGGTGATAAACGGCTACTCGATCTGCCAGGGATACGCCCTCGGCTTCGAATACCTGTGCCGCGCGGCGGATCTTGACTGCCGCCGCCTTACCAACGGGCGGACCGACGACAACATGCATTATTGGGATATCGTTACGCTCGATCAGGGCACTTATTACGTGGACGTCACCTGGTCGGACAGCGGCTCGGTCACGTTCCGCAGCAACGAGTTTTTCGAGTGGTTCATGTTCCCCGCGGACAACCATCATCCCGCCTCCGACGGAACGACCACCACTGGCAACGCCCTTCCCAAATGGGAATGGTTCGTATGACGAAAATAACAAAAGAAGCATGATCCGAGTGGATCATGCTTCTTATTTATTTTTTTACCCTTCTTTTTCCTTCAGCATATCCTTCGTCTTCATGAGGCGGGTCAGGTTGCCGCGCTCGTTTTCGTCGAGCTTCATGGAGATATCGTGGATAGCGTCCTTGAGCTGAGGTATCATCACGTACTCCAGCGCGTTGACGCGGCGGCGGGTCTTCTCGATCTCATCCGCAAGAAGATTACAGGTCTTCTCGACCTCTGCAAGCTCTATAAGCAGGGGCATGAGCTCCGAGAATTTCGCGACGGCGGCATCAAGCTCCGATGAAGTGCCGAGCACGCCGTAGGGCAGCCCGTGCGATTCGGTGGGAATGTAATTGAGGCGCGGCACCTCCGTCGAGAGCACCTTTGTGCTTTCCACGCCTATCCTTGCGGCGGACGCGGGATAGCAGAGCGCCTCCTCCACAGCGGCGGCGCTCATCGTCGCCTTTGCGATGACGAAGCTTTGCATCGCCTCCGCCATGAGCTTTTCGACGCGCTCCCTCAATTCCTTGTTGCGGCGCACGTACGTGATGAAGCGGCGCACCGTTTCATCGCGCTTGTCTTTCATCAGCTTGTGTCCCCTCGTCGCGGTAACGAGCCTCTTTTTAAGGCGGCTCATTTCCATTCGGGTGGGCTTGTAAGATATAGCCATGAGCTATGGCCTCCGTTTACTGCTCTTTCTTTTCGTAATACTTGTCGAGATATTCGTCGCGGATACGCCTCAGTTCCGACCTCGGAAGTATCCTCAAAAGCTCCCAGCCGATGTCGAGGGTCTCCTCCACGGAGCGGTTGGTGTAATACCCCTGGGAGATGTATTTCGCCTCGAACTCGTCGGAGAATTTGGCGTAGAGCTTATCCACGTCGGAAAGGGCGGCGTCGCCCAGTATGACGGCAAGCTCCTTCGCTTCCTTCCCGCGCGAGTATGCGGCGAAGAGCTGGTTCATCGTGTCGGCATGATCCTCACGAGTTTTTCCCTTGCCGATGCCCTTATCCTTCAAACGCGAGAGCGACGGCAGTACGTTTACGGGCGGGGTTATGCCCTTTCTGTTGAGCTCCCTTGAAAGGATTATCTGCCCCTCGGTTATGTAGCCGGTAAGGTCGGGGATCGGGTGGGTGATATCGTCCTCCGGCATGGAGAGTATCGGTATCATGGTTATGGAGCCGGAGGAGCCCTTTATCCTGCCCGCGCGCTCATACATTGTGGCAAGGTCGGTATAAAGGTAGCCGGGATAACCGCGGCGGCCGGGGACCTCCTTGCGGGCGGCGGAGATCTCACGCAGGGCCTCCGCATAATTGGTGATATCCGTGATTATGACGAGCACGTGCATGCCGAGATCGTAAGCCAGATACTCCGCGGCGGTTATCGCCATACGCGGGGTGGCTATACGCTCGATGGCGGGATCGTTCGCAAGATTGACGAACGTGACCGTCCTTTCGATCGCGCCGGTCTTTTTGAAATCGTTTATAAAGTAATCGGCTTCCTCGAACGTGATGCCGACGGCGGCGAACACGACGGCGAACGGATCGCTCGTGCCCCTGACCTTCGCCTGCCTCGCTATCTGCGCGGCGAACTGCGCATGGGGAAGACCGGAGCCGGAGAACACGGGCAGCTTCTGTCCGCGGACGAGCGTATTCAAGCCGTCGATCGCGGATACGCCGGTCTGTATGAACTCATTGGGATAATCCCTCGCGGCGGGATTCATCGGCGAGCCGTTGATATCCAGCATCTTTTCGGGGATGAGCGGCTCTCCCCCGTCCTTGGGGCGGCCCATGCCGTCGAATACTCGCCCGAGCATATCGGGCGCGACGGCGAGCTCTATGCTGTGGCCGAGGAATTTAGCGCGCGAGTCGGATATCTTCAAGCCCTGCGAGCCCTCGAAGAGCTGTACGAGCGCCTTCGACCCGTTCACCTCCAGCACCTTGCCGCGGCGGATATCGGAACCGTCGGTCCTTTTGATCTCGACGAGCTCGTCATATTTTACGCCGTCGACGCCGTCCACCATTACGAGCGGACCGACCACCTCTCGGATCGTTGTGTATTCCTTACGCATTTTCGTTACCCTCTGTCAATTTCCTGATCTCATTCGCGAGCTCTGCCGAAAGCTCCCTCGCGAGCTCCTTGTGATCCTTCTCCTGGCAGTATTTGAACCTGCCGAGCTTCTCCCTGACGGGCAGCGCAGCGAGCCTGTCGAACGGCGCGCCTGCCTCGATAGCGGCGGCGCCCCTGTCATAGAACTCGAGCAGGAGCTTCAAAAGCGCGTGCTGCTTATCCGGGGAGGTATAGGTATCGGTCGCATTGAACGCGTTCTGATGGAGGTAGTCCTCGCGGATGCTCCTTGCGGTCTCGAGCTTCAAACGGTCGCGCTTCGAGAGCGCGTCGATGCCGACGAGAGATACGATCTCGGAAAGCTCGGCCTCCTCCTGCAGGAGGGTCATCGCCTTGGTGACGCATTCGCCCCAATCCTCCGCGATGTTCGAATCGAACCACGACTCGAGCCTGTCGGTGTAGAGCGAGTAGCTCGAGAGCCAGTCAATCGCGGGGAAGTGCCTCGCGTAGGCGAGCTTTGCGGAAAGCCCCCAGAACACCTTGACGATGCGCAGCGTCGCCTGCGAGACGGGCTCCGAAATATCGCCGCCGGGAGGCGATACGGCGCCGATCGCGGAGATCGCGCCCTTTCTGCCCTCCGAACCGATGGTGAGCACCTGGCCCGCCCTCTCATAGAACTCGGCAAGGCGGCTCGAAAGATAAGCGGGGTAGCCTTCCTCGCCGGGCATTTCCTCAAGACGGCCGCTCATTTCGCGGAGCGCCTCCGCCCAGCGGGATGTGGAATCCGCCATTATTGCGACTTTATAGCCCATATCGCGGAAATACTCCGCGATCGTGATGCCCGTGTAAATGGACGCCTCACGCGCGGCGACGGGCATATCGGAGGTGTTCGCGATAAGCACCGTGCGCTTCATCAGCGAGAGCCCCGTCCTCGGATCGACGAGCTCGGGGAACTCGGTAAGAACGTCCGTCATCTCGTTTCCGCGCTCGCCGCAGCCGACGTAGACGATGATATCCGCGTCCGCCCATTTGGCGAGCTGGTGCTGAACGACCGTTTTGCCGCTGCCGAAGGGACCGGGGACAGCCGCGACGCCACCCTTTGCGATGGGGAAGAACGTGTCGATAACGCGCTGACCGGTGATCATCGGCTCATTGGGAGGGAGCTTTTCCTGATACGGTCTGCCCTTTCGGACGGGCCATTTCTGCGCCATGGTAAGCTCCTCCTCGCCTTTTTCGCCCTCTATCACGGCGATGGCGTCGTGGATCTTATAGAGCCCTTCGGGAACGAGGCGCTTCAAAACGCCCGCTTTTCCCGGGGGAACCATTATGTAGTGCTTGACAGCGCCGGTCTCCTGCACGAAGCCGAGCACGTCGCCGCCGACAAGCTTTTTGCCGACCTCTGCCGTCGGCTGGAAATTCCAGACCTTTTCGGGATCGAGCGCGGGGGCGGCAATGCCCCTGGTGATCCTTGAACCGGCGGACTCGAAAAGCACGTTCAAGGGCCTCTGGATACCGTCGTAAATGGACTCGATAAGTCCGGGGCCGAGCTCAACGGAGAGCGGCGCGCCCGTGGGATAAACAGGCTCGCCGGGACCGATGCCGCCCGTTTCCTCATAGACCTGTATGGAGGCTCTGTCGCCCCTTAATTCAATGACCTCGCCTATGAGCTCCTTTTCGGAAACGTGAACGACGTCGTACATCTGCACGCCGCCCATGCCGTCCGCCGTGATGAGCGGACCGGCTACCTTGACGATGGTTCCGTGGTTCTGGGTCATGGATATGTATCCTCCGTTAGTATTGTTCGTGGTTGGTGTTTTCCGCCCGGACGGCGGCGTGTGAGGCGCCTGAGCCTGCCCGCTCACACTCGTTCGGAAAGATGAAGCGTCCGAATCTTTAACGGCTGAAAGCCGTTAAGTTTATTTCCTTCCGCTTCCGGGACTTTTGCGGTTTCAGACGGCAAAGCCGCTTTTTTTCTTCCGCTTCGGGACTTTTGCGGTTTCAGACGGCAAAGCCGGCTGAAATTTTCGCCTTCCCGCGGAAAAGCAAAATGTCCGGATCTTTAAAAGCGCAGCTTTTAAAGTAAAATGTCCGCCCCGATCGCTTTCTCGACGTTTTCCCTGACGCTGCGCATTGCGGCGCCGGTCGCGCCCCTGCTGTCGGGGATGGGGATTATCGCGGGGAACGCGCTTGACCTGTATTTTGAAACGGTCTGCGCGGCGGCCTCGAACACGGGCTCGGTTATGAATATCACCTTTGTGTTCCCGGCGGCGAGCTTATCGATCAGCTTGCCCGCGGCGTGCCCGTCGGTCTCGAAATACACGTCGAGCCCGGCGGCCCTGAAGAGCAGCACGGAATCCTTATCGCCTATCATTGCAATATCAGCCATAAAGCGCCATGCTCCTTTCCTCTGTCACGGACGCGGGTATGCCGCTCCTTTTGGCGGTGGTTATGAGCCTTACGACCTCCGCCTCCCTTTCCCTTGCGAGGAGGTACCCCACGATGGGCGCGGGGCTGTCGATATCCGATCTGTTCTCGGAGGCGAGCCCGATAAGGTACTCGTCCCTTGCCTTTTCGATGGGAGCGATGGCGCCCGACTTCAGATACTCGCCGAACGCGGCGCGGATGCGCTCCTTGACTTCGCTCGTTTCAAGCGGATCCTTCAACAGGCCGGCGGCCTTCTCCTTTGAGTCGGCAAGCGCCTCGCGGAAGCGCTTGAGCTCCGCCGCGGAGTATTCGCCCGCGGGGAGGAGCCTTTCATCGGGGATCCCCCTTAGTATCGCGATAAGGTCCGTAAAATCGGCAAGCGCCGAAAAATACTTGTGCACAAAGGGATTTTTGAACCCCATTGCGTAGTTTAAATACGCGCCGTCAAGCTTTGCCGACACCGCCTGCGGGTCCTTTACATGATATGTCTCCACGTCGAGTTCCTCGAGCGCGGCTGCGATCGGTTTGGGCAGTATGGAATAATCGCCCTTTTTTACGGCGGCTTTGAGCTTTTCCCCGTCATAGATACCGCCGAAGCCGAGCTCCGCCTTATCGAGGTCCGCCCCCAAAAGGCGCAGCTTGTAAAGGAGCTTTACGTTGGTGATATCGTGCCGCATGCGGAACACCCCGAGCACGGGAGCGAAGCGCTTCGGCATGAGCTCCTCCGTAACGGCGTATGCCTCGCCGAGCTCCGCGCGGATCATCGCCTCCGCCCTGTCGGGGTCGTCGGGATCGGCCTTCGCGCCGTAGCCGGACTCCGAGAGTATCTTCAGGCACTCCTCGTTATCCTTCGCGGCGGCAAGTCGGGAGACCGCCTCCTTCGTAAGGAGGCGCTTCTCAATGACGCGCAGTCTCGCTATGCTGTTTATAAGGCTTTCGGCCATAGTTCACACCTTGATCAGTTAAACAGAAGCTCCGCGACCTTGGCGGAGGTAAGCTGTCGGACTTCCTCCATAAGCGCGTCGAAGGAGCAGTTTTTGACGTAGTTGGCGCCCTTCAATACAAACCCGTCGGTTATCGAGGGGTCTGCTTCGCCCGCTTTGACGCCGGGAACGGCGCCGCTTTCGATAAGCGCGCACACCGCGTCAAAGTCCTTTTCGGCGGGACAGACGGTCTCGCCGCCCTCGCACTCGCGCTCGAGGAGCCTCTTCAAAAGGGCGGCCCTCTCTGCGCCTTCGAGAGAAACGATGCGCTTATGCGCCTTTGAATACGCCTCGTCTATAAGGGCGCGCTTGCGGACGAGCAGGCGCTTCCTGCCCGTAAGCTCCGCGTTGGTCTTCGCGGTGGCGATGGCAAGCTCCCTCTGACGGGCGGCCTTTTCGGTGAATTCGGCGCGCAGCGCTTCCTTATCCGCTTCGAGCTTCCGTTTTAAGGCGGAGATATCCTCCGTGGACTTCCACTCGATGGCGGCGGCGTCTGCACGCGCCTCCTCCAAAATGCCGGCTATGAGCTTTTCGGCTCCGTTATTGGTATCCATAATCGACTATCAGGCGTTTACGGGAACGCGGACGACCATGAGGATGGATATGATCAGAGCGAGTATCGCGTAGAGCTCTACCATGATGGCGAAGGTGATGCCCATGCCGCCGTTGCCCTGCTTTGCAACGATGCCGATGCCGGCGCAGCATACGCGGGACTGGAAGTAGGCGGAAACGAGACCGACTACGCCGATGGGAAGGCTTGCATAGAAGAAGCTGCGGCCGAGCTCGGTCGAGAGCTGCATGACCGTGCCGTTCAGTATGCCGCTGAATACCAGTATGAACATGGCGATAACGAATCCGTAAAGGCCCTGGGTAGCGGGGAGCAGCTCGAATACGAGGCAGCTGCCGCCCTTATCGGGATCCTCCGCAGAGACGCCCGCGGCCGCGCGGCCCGCCATGCCAACGCCGAGAGCGGAACCGATGCCGGGGAGTATCATGGCGACGCAGACGGCGATCGCCGCCCAAACGTAGCCCGCCGGGCCCTTGGGGGCTTCCGCCGCGCCGATTGTGGGCACGCCCTCTTCCGCAAATACGGCGCCGCACACGGTGAGCGCGAGCAGAGCAATGATTACGACGGCTGCAAACTTCTTGATCTTTTTCATAGTGGACTCCTTTTTGGTGTGAAAGATTATTTGACGTTATTGTATTTCGTATCTATACCGAGGGGGCTGAAAAGCTTGCCGCCCGGAGTATAAAACCGGTTATAGTACTCGATAAACTGGAGCCTCGCGCAGTGTATGAACGCGCCGAGGGCGTTTATCGCCACGCAGAACACGTGGAGTATCACAAGCAGCACGGCTGCGACGATGAAGCTGACGACTCCGCCGACGACGGGGATGCCCTTGAGCATATCCTTTGCGATGCCTGCGACGAGGTTGAACGCGCTGCCCATAGCGCCTGTTGCAAGGCCGAGGGCGAAAACACGCGAATAGCTGAGCACGTCGGAGAGGAAGCCGGTGATATCGTAGAGCTTTCCGAAGCCGCCTATCACGCGGCCAACGCCCTTTTTCGCCCTGCCGCCGAAGCCGATGAGCATAGCAACGCCGAGCACTATCATGCCGAAGGCGATATAGCGAAGGCTGCCCTTAAGCAGGAACGCGAGGCCCGCCCCGGCGAATATGATCAGCCACGAGCCGATATCGAACAGCGCCGTCTGCCAATCGCCCTTTTTAAGGTGCAGTACGATCGACACGATCATTCCGACGATGATCTGACCGAAGCCGAGCGCGCAGTACGCGATTATCGCGGTCATCTGATCCTTCATCGGGTCGATCAGCGGGAAGGGGAAGCTCTCGCCGAAGAGGTCATACCAGTTCATGCCGAAGCATGTTCCGGCGAGGAGGCCGAACACCATTGTGGAAAGCCCGCCCCAGAAGAGTATCTTCGCGACCTGCTCCGTGCCCTTCTTGGGCTTTTTGAGCTTTAAGAAAAGCGCCGCGCCGATGCTCATGACAAGGCCGTAGCCCGTATCGCCCATCATGAGGCCGAAGAACAGCAGGTAGAACGGCGTCATCACGACGGTGGGATCGTAGCCGCGCGGGTCGGGCGGCGAATACATATTCGTAATAAACTCGAACGGGGCGAAGAACTTGCTGTTTTTGCAGTACGTGGGCGGCTGCTCGTCGTCATAAGGATCGCGGATCTCAAGATAATGGACGCCCGCGTTCTCGTTCACTATTGTCTCCAGCTTTTCCGCCTCGTCCGAACGGACCCAGCCGTTCAAAAGGAACGTCTCCCTGGTGGCGAAAAGCTCGCATCTGGCCTCGGCCCGCTTCTGTTCTATAAGAGCGCCGTCAAGGCCCTTCTTCAATTCCTCCGCACTTTCGCCGAGGGCCGCTATCGCCTTTGAAAGCTCATCGTTCTTAAGCTCGAGCGAGGCGGTCCCGCTTTCGAGCATGGCGATATTATCCTCGGCAAGTCCGGAGTATTCGGCAAGGGACGCCTCCGCAAAACCGGCGGAGTGGAGGCAGGCAAGCGTCTCCTCCCGCGAGGCGTTCGGTATGGCGGCGAGTATCGGCGTCTTTTGCCCGCGGGCGGGGTATGCCTCGTAAACGACGCCCGCCTCGTCCAGCGCGGAAAGCTTTTCCGGCTTTATGAGGCCGAGTACGAAGCCCGTCGTTTTGGTGGGACGGATCTCGTCAAGGGGGATCGATACGCCGCCGAACGGACGGAGCGCCTTGAGCTGAGCGGAGGCCTTCTCCTTATCGTTCTTGATCTGATTAAGCTCCTTCTGAAGCCCTTCAAGCTCCTCCGCGATCTTGAGAGCCCCGGGCACGGCGCCGATAAGCTCCTCCTCCGAGCTTTCGGGGGGAGCCTCCAGCAGGCCGGCCTTGGGAAGATACGGAGCAAGGCGACTCAAGGCCGCCTTGATACGCTGTACGGTATTGTTTTTTTCGGCAAGCTCGCCCTCGCAGCCGGACCTGAAAAGACCCGCAGCCTCCAATGCGGAGGCGGGACCTTCCTGTTCGGTGCGTTCTATCTGAACTACCCCGTTATTCTGAAGCGCTTTCATCAGGCGCCGTTCGTCCGCTTTGAGGGCGAACAGCGATATGTGCTTCATAGGTACGATCATCGCGTTTTCTCCCGATCAGAATTCCTTTAAAATATAGTCGACTATGGCAGCTTCCGCGCCGGAGAGCCTGCCCGACGCGCCGGTGATGAGGACTTCCGCCTCCTCCGCGCTCCTGACGAGCATCCTTTCGGCTTCGCCCGCGGCTTCCTTCTCGGCCATGGCGGCGGCAAGCGCAAGACCCGCTTTCGCCTCCTCGCGCGCGATCTTAAGAGAAGCGGCGGCTTCATCCTCCGCGGCGGCCTGTGCATTTCTTGCGGCCTCCTGCGCGTTCCTGCGCAGGGCTTCGGCGTCTGCCTCGGCTGCGGCGATACGCTCAATTATCGTAGGCATTTTAAGTCAGCTTCCTTCCGGTGATTCGGGCGGCGAACGCGCCCGTTTTGCTGTTTAACATTATACCATCCGAGCCGGACGATTGCAAGTAAAATGGGCGTAAAAAAAAGTTTGGAGAATATTGCGGATCGGAGCCGAACAATGTATAATTCATCACATGAAGAAGCATGGCTTGAGATCGACTCTGCTGCCGATATTTACGGCGCTTATATGGGGCACGGCGTTCGTCGCGCAGGACGTCTGCGCAGAGGACGTGCCGCCCATGGCCTTCAACGCGATACGCTTTTTTATCGCGGTGCTTTTTCTTGCCGCGGTAAAGCTCGTTATCCTGCTCTTCAAAAAGAAAAAAGCCCCCTCCGGCAAGGGGAGGCCGTCCGTAAAAAAGCTCATCCTCGCCGGGGCGCTCTGCGGCGCGGCGCTGTGCGTCGCCTCAAATCTTCAGCAGGCGGGCATGCACTGGGGAACGGAGGCGGGAAAATCCGGCTTCATCACCGCGCTTTACGTGGTGCTCGTGCCGATCGGCGGACTGCTTCTGAAAAAGAAGATACGCCCCATATTCTGGTTCGCCGTGGCGCTCGCCGTCGCGGGGCTGTACCTTCTCTGCCTCCACGGGAGCTTCAAATTCGCCCCGGGCGACCTTCTGACGCTGCTCTGCGCAGTCGCGTTCACCGTGCAGATACTGCTTATCGACCGCTTTGCCGGGGAGCTTGACCCGATCCTTTTCTGCATCGCCGAGTTCCTGACCGCGGCGGTCCTCTCCGCGGTAGGCATGCTGTTCTTCGAGAAGCCCGAGGCCGCGCCGATACTCGCGCACGCGCTGCCGATACTGTACGTCGCGATATTCTCCTGCGGGGTGGCGTACCTTTTGCAGATAATCGCCCAGCGGGACGGCGACCCCGCGGTGGTATCGATACTCTTCAGCCTTGAGGCGGTGTTCTCCGTGATCGCGAGCGCGATAATACTTCATCAAAGGATGAGCGTCCGGGAATACATAGGCTGCGCGCTCCTCTTTGCCGCCGTGCTCATCGCCCAGCTGCCCGGAAAAAAGACCGGCGGAGAATAGCCGGCGACAGATAAAAAAGCCGTTTTGAGAAAACTCAAAACGGCTAATTTGATTTAAAAAATCTTACGGCATTACTCCTTCGAACCTCGTATCGAAATCCTCCCCGTCGGGAGTGACGGTGAGCGTGTATTCCGTGCCGAGATCCGTCGTGCGCTCATCGGAATAGATCAAAAGCTGTCCTCGGCGCTCGTCGATATAGGCGGCGCCCTCCCAAAGCTTTTCGTGCCCCGTGCCTTCCGAGCGGTAGAGCACGTTCGCGTTTTCGGTTATATAGAGGCAGTATTTGCCTATAACGGCGAATTCACGAACGCCGGAGTCCGCCCTTTGGGCGCGCTTTCCGAGCTTTGCCGAATACAGATCGCCCAGCGCGTCGAGGTACCAAATG
Organism: uncultured Clostridia bacterium; assembly: GCA_947304365.1. Classification (GTDB taxonomy): domain Bacteria; phylum Bacillota; class Clostridia; order Christensenellales; family CAG-138; genus UBA3857. Next base: position 22,516 of record CAMZAY010000001.1, read on the forward strand.
CGGGAGCCGTCCTTTGAAAAGTCGAACTGCTCCACATTGGCCGCGACGCGGGCGGCGGAGCCCTTCACGCCGCTTAAATAAAGCGTGCCGTCCGCGCTCCAGAGCACGTGCTGCCCGTCGGAGGAGAGCTTGTACGAATCGGCGTTGCCGACGATCTCCGACGCGCCGCCGTCCTTGTCTATGCGGACGATATCGTACAGATACCCGCTGTCCGTCTTCGTCCTCAAAAGCCAGAGCCCATTGGTGAACGAATCGACGTCGTTTATATAGGCGAAGAGCGTGATCACGCTCCTGCTGTAAACGTCGGTCTTGAGCGGGAAACCGAAGCCCTTGCCGAGCTCCGTATCAAAGCCGTCGCTGAGGCGGAAAAGCCTGTTGACCTTTTCGGACCCGCCGGTCCCGCCGGACTCGAAGGACTTGTCGCCGGTGATGTACACCACTTCGCCGAGGTCGCGGGTGAAATTATAGTTCGAGCCGGAATCGCATTCGGTGGAAATGACCCTGTCCTCCCCGCCTTTCCTGACGGTGAACGCGCCCGAATCCGTATCGAAATAATAAATGATATCCGCGTCGTCTGAAACGGCGATCACGATCGCGGTCTTATCCTCCAGAACGGGGGTCAGGCTGCCGTCCTTATAGAGCTTTGAACTGTATCCGAAGCCGTCTCCGGGATAAGAGGCGGTGAATACCGCGCATTTGCTCGAAGGGGAAACGGCGACCTGCACAAGGGAATCGAGCCCCTCTTCGACCGTTTTGACGCTGCCGTCCGCTGCAAAGCAGACCTTAAGCGCACCGTCCTGAAAGAAGAACACGGTGCTGCCGTCAAAGGATATCTCTGCCTCCGTGACGCCGCTGCCGAAGGGCACCGTGCCGGCTTCGGAAACGTTATAAACGCTCGACCTGACCCATGCGAGGCAGGCTTTGCCGTCTGCGGAGGTCTCGATCTGGGCCTTGCCCTCCGCCAGGCCTTCGAGCACTCTGCCGTTCAGCACGAAGTGCGAGACGCCGTTTTCGGCGGAATACACCCTTGCGATATTGGCGTTGAGCCGGGGCCCGTTTTCGACCCCCGCGCTGCATGCGGCGAGGGAGCAGAGCATTATAACAAGGAGCAATGCTGTGATCGTTTTTTTCATAGGATCATTCCTCTCCGCCGGTCATCAGCGCGCCCTTCAATGCGAGACTGAAATCCGTGCCGTTTGCGGAAACGTACACGTCGTAAACGCTGTTGCCTAGCGAGTCGGTATAAAGATCGGTATAGTAAAGATATGCGGCGGGCATCGCCTCCACATGGGAGACGCCGTCCGAAACGCCCCTTAAGGGCAGCTTGCCGTCCGCATAAATGAGCTTGCCCGTCTTATCGTAATCGGCAAGGAAGAGGCATTTATCATCCCCGGCGAGCACGGAATAGACCGTGTTCTTCGCAAGCTGAACCGCGGGAGCGCTGCCCTCGATATAATAGAGCCCGAGGTCGTAGCCCACGCAGTAGAACTTTTCGCCGTCCTTCGACATGTTGTAGCTGTAAACGTTTTTGCAGATGAGCTGCGCGGTCTTGGGATCGTCGATCTTCATGATATAGAGCTCGTTATCGGCCATCAGCACGGAGAGGCGGCTCATATCCTTCGTAACGGAGAACCCGTAGGCGCCCTTTGCAAGGAGCGTAACGCGCCTGTTGCCGTCGGCGTACCAGATGTTGTAGATCGCGCGGGCGTCGGGGTCCTCCGAAGAGGTCATAAAGCTGTAAAACAGGCCGCCGAACACGCTGGAGCAATCCTTCACAAAGCACGTGAACTGGTCGCCGCCCTGCACGGACTCGCACGAAGCGGCTGCGGAGAACACCGAAGCGCCCTTCACTATCGCCTTTTTTGAGGAGCCGTTAATGCTGTAATACGTGGTGCCGCCCATATCGAACAATACTTCGGTAAGGCTGCGGTTGAACTCGAGCTGGGAGGAAACGCCCTCGCCGAGCTTCCTGACCGATCCGCCCTTTGAATAGCTGAGGCTCATGGTATCGGGCTCGACGCCGTACCAGAAGCGCGCGCCGTCGCCTATCGCGGCGATGCAGGCGTTTTCGGCAAGCTGTTTCGACTCGCCCGCGGTGTGCGCGAACGTGACCAAAGCGCCCTCCGCGTTCTTGACGGTATAGCCGACGGTCCCGCCGTCGGGCGAGAGGGCTATTGCGTCGATCGACGCGGCGCCTTCGGGCCTAATATCCTCCAGACTGCCGGACGCATGATCGTAAATATGCACCTCCGTCGCGGTGGTGAAGACCGTCTTCTGCCCGTCGAGCGAGAGGAGCGCCTTAAGCACGCCCGCGGAGTAGATCTTCTTTATGCCGTCCTTATCGATGCGGAAAAGCCCCGTGCCGGCGCGTGCGATGCCGACCGAACCGTCGCAGGAGAGGAAGCTGTCCACCCTGCCCGGAACGGCCTTTTCGAGCATTTCGGAATCGGCAAGGAACCTTGTCATGCCCTCCTCGTCGGAGTAGAAATAGTTGATGTTGTGCGCGTATTCCTTCGCCTCGGCGCGAGCGGAGCCCTTTATATCGAAGGCGACCGCGACCGCTGCGGCAATGAGCGCCGCCGCGAGCACGCCCATAAGTATCTTGACCCAGGTCTTTTTCATCCGTTTTCCGTCCTTTACAAGAGCTTCTTGGTCTGGATATAGACGTCGCCGCTGCCGAGCGTTACCACGATATCGCCCGCGGAAGCGTTTTCGAGCAGCCAATCGGATATCTCCTCAAACGTCGGCACGTACAGGGCGTTATCGGTCGCCTCGTTTATGGCTTTGACCATATCGCGCGCGTGGACGCTGCCGTCGTCCTTCTCGCGGCCGGGATAGATATCGGGCACGAGCACCTTTTTGACGCCCTTGAAGCAGTCGCCCTGATGCCCGCAAAAGAGTGTCTTCGCCCTTGTATAGCTGTTGCACTGGAACACGCAGTAAACGTCCTTATGCGGGGTGCGCAGCGCCGAATCGACCGCCGCCCTTATCTCCGCGGGATGGTGCGCGTAATCGTGGAACACCCTTACGCCGTTCCTTTCGCCGTAATACTCGAACCTGCGGCGGGTGTTCTCGAAATGGGAGAGCGCGTCCGCGGCCGTGTCAAAGCCCGTGCCGTGAGAGAGCGCGACCGCCATCGCCGCGACTGAATTGAGCATATTATGCCGCCCGGGCACGTGAAGCGCGACGCGGCCGACATTTTCGCCCCTGAACATGAGGTCGTAGGAGGGGCAGCCGAATTCGTCATACACGGCGTTTTCGGGATAATAATCGGGCCCGAACGCGGTATCGAGACCGTAGGTCAGCTCCGCGACCCTTCCCCTGTACTCCTCAAGGAGCCCGCGCACCCTTTCATCGTCCGTGCAGCCGATGAACATTCCGCCCTCCGGGATAAGCGCGACGAACTTGCGGAACGCGTCGGTGATATGATCGATATCCTTGAAATAATCGAGATGATCGTCGTCGATGTTGTTTATCAGCGCGACGGTGGGGCGAAGCGTGAGGAAGCTTTCAACGTACTCGCAAGCCTCGGTTATGAACAGATCGTGAGAGCCGAGCCTTGTGCCGCCCTTCAAAAATTCGACGAAGCCCCCCACGTGGACGGTCGCGTCAAGGCCGCCCTTCTCGGCGATAAGGGCGAGCATGGAGGTAATCGTGGTCTTGCCGTGACAGCCGGCGATGCCGACGACGTTCCTGTAATTCTCGCTCAGCCAGCCGAGCGCGACGGAACGCTCCATCTCGGGTATGCCGAGCTCCCTTGCCCTGACCCTTTCGGGATTGTCGGGCTTTATCGCGGCGGAATAGATGACGAGGTCGCACCCGTCGACGTTCTCCGCCTTCTGCCCAATGGTCACGGGTATGCCGAGCTCAACGAGCCTTTCGGTGAAGGGAGAAACGGAGCGGTCGCTCCCGCCGACCTCATAGCCCCTTGCGCGGAGTATCTGCGCCAGCCCGTTCATCGAGCAGCCGCCGACGCCGATAAGATGTATCTTTTTTACGTTTTCGAGTTTACGGTCCATTTGAGCCTCCGAAGAAAAGTCTTACTCAACATTCAATTATATTCCATTTCGGACAAAAAGGCAATAAGCCGCTGAAAAAAACAGCTCCCCTTTCGGAGAGCTGATACGGATCCGATCCTTTAGGCGGGCTTACGCCGCTTCCTTCCTCCTCGGCAGGGCGAGGAGCACTATGCCGAGGGCGAAGAGGAATATCGAAATGAATTGGCTTGTGGACAATGGGCCCACGAAGCCGCGGTAGGCGTCGCCGCGGAAGAACTCGAGTATAAAGCGGTAGACGGGATACGTCACGAAATAGAGCCCGAGGAGCTTCCCATCGAGCTTCTTCTTCCTGAACAGCGCGAGGAGCACGAAGAACAGCGCGAAATTGAGCCCCGCTTCCACGAGCTGCACCGGGAAGCGCGAAACGCCGTTAGCGCCCTCCGCAAGGGAGTAATGATACACGAAGCCGCATTTGGACTCCACGCCGTAGCAGCACCCGCCGAGGAAACAGCCTATCCTGCCGAAGCCGTGGAAAAGCGGTATAGCGACCGCGCCGAGATCGTAATAGACCGATCTGTCCTTTTTTACCTTGACGGCAAGATAGATCGCCCCGGCGATAAGGGCGCAGATGAGCCCGCCGTAGAACACCGCGCCGCCGAATATGACCGCGAGGCGCGAAACAAGCTCCTTAAAGGAGCCGATCGAGCCGAGCTCCTTTATGAGGAGTATGAGATCCCTGGATTTGGTGATCCCGTAGAGGATATGCCCGCCTATCAGCGCGCCGAGCCCGGCGAAAAGAAGCATCATCTGCGCGCGCATATAATCCGCGCCGCGCTTTTTGCCGATCGCGGGGATGAGGAATATGCACACGATCGCGCCGACGCCGGCCATGACTCCGTATATCGACAGCGTTCTGTTGAATATGTGGATTTCAGGTATCATTATGCGAAAACCGTTTAAAAAAGCAGACACGGGGACGCGCCCCATGCCTGCATTCTCCGTTAAGATCAGTAATTGATGTTGTCAAGCATTCCGGCACTGCCGGCAGCGCAGGTGCAGATCGTGCAGCCGAGGTATACGACAAACAGGACGATACCGAGGATGAGACCTACGATGGAGAGGGTGCGGCCGATCTTAGCCATCTTGGTGGGCTCGCCATTCGCCTCTGCAAGGGGCAGCGCCTTGTTGCCGAGAACGAGACCGATGATACCGGCGATGACGCCGGGAATACCATAGCCCCAGCTAAGAACGATACTTGCAATACCCAGGATCAGGGTCGCAATAGACTTGCCTTTTGAAGATTCCATTATTATATTCCTCCTAACCAAAGAATTGACTATATTTTACCCCCTTAACGGAGATATGTCAACATTTTTTTATCCGATCCGCGAGGCGCACCATCCGCAGCCCGTGCAGAACAAAAAGCCCGACATGACGACCGCAGAAATCACGATACCGATTATCGAGAGGGTCCTGCCCGTATTGGCCATCCTTGCCCGCTCGTCATACGCGGGGGCGAGAAGCAGCGCCTTGTTTGCCATCACGAGCCCGACGATGCCCGAAGCCAGCCCGATGAAGCTGAGCGCGCTGAAAATCGAAAGCTGCAGACTGAACGCGCCCAGCGCGAGCGACGCGATCGAAAAACCCCTGAATCGACCCATTTGATCACCTCCCGACGGATCTTATATTATTTTACTCCCCTCCGCGCGATCTGTCAACACGCCGCGCGAAAATACCCCGAGGCAGAGTCAAAATAATATATTTTGAAAATATTAAAAAATTGTTAACAAAGGACGGAACCTTTTGGGTATCTCATGCGTTATATAAGCGACGGAGGCAAATGCGAGGACGCCTCCGAGCCATAAGGGGAAGTAGTCGCCCCCCTTAAGGCAAAGTTGGTTTTCTTCCTTTCTGAAAAAGAAAAACGGCAGTTTGCTAACTGCCGTTTTTTTATTCCTTTCATTCGGCGGGTCTTGCGGCCGCTTCCATCCGCTCCTTCTTTTCCTTCTCCGCCTGCTTTTCGGCGTTGCGTTTTTTGACCCAATCGCCGAATATGCGGTAAATGACGGCGGCGGTGGGCACTGCAACGAGGAGGCCGCCCACTCCGAACAGGCCGCCGGCGACGACTATCGCCGCAAGCACGAGCATGCCGGGTATGCCTACGGCGTCGCCGACGATGCGCGGATAGACGAGGTTGTCGTCGATCGCCTGGATGCCTATTATCATAAGCACGAACCACAGCGCGAGCCAGGGATTATCCTGCCTGGTCATGAGTATTATGAGCGCGGAGGGCACGGTGCTTGCCCAGGGGCCGATTATGGGTATCAGCGCGGCGAGGCAGATGAACACGGAAATCAGCTCCGGATAGGGCATGCGGAATATCCTCATGCCGATGTAGCAGAGCACGCCGATTATGATGCAGCTTGTGAGCTGACCTGTGATGTAGCGCTTGAAGGTGGTGTTCGCGTAGCTTGCATAATGCATGAAGCCCTTGAAATGCTCCGCGGGGATTATCGCGGCGGCGGTCTTTTCGGCAAAGCGCTGTATCTTTTCCTTGCGGATGAGCGTATGCACGCTTATGACCATTGTAACGATCACGCTGTAAAGCACGCCTATTACGGAGACGGTAAGGCGCGGTATCTTGGGCAGGAAATTGACGGCGAAATTGTTTATCCGCTGCATCAGATTTGCGAAGACCTTTTCAAGCACGCTGTACGCCTCGGGACTGAGCGAGAGCTCCTCCGTCCACTTGTTGACGTGCTCCGTGATGAACGCGATATAGACGTCCAGATTCGAGACGAGCGTGATTATGCTGCCGACGACCTTCGGCACGACGAGAGCGGACACGAGCGCGATTATCCCGAGCACCAGCACATAAGTTATTACGACGCAGACCGCCCTTGCGAGGCGGGGCTTTTTCGCCTTGAGCTTTTTGAATACGCGATCCTCGAAAAAGCGCATGGGAAGGTTTAGCACGAACGCCACGCAGAGGCCGTAGAGGATGGGCGCGACGACCTTGCCGAAAGTCGACACAGCGCTGCGCACGGGGCCGAAGTGCTCCAGTATCTCATAGAGCACGACTCCCAGCACGACGATCAGCGCGGCGGCTATCGCGATCCTTCTCTTTTCTCCTTTAAGCAGTGTTTTCACGGCTTTCCTCCGTAAAAAGCGAACGTGGTATTATTCTTTCCCGAAGCGCGGCCCGGGATACGGCGAAAGATCAATCGTTCCCGCGGAGACGCTTGTCCGCCCAAAGCTCCACCGTTATATAGGCGCTTATCGCGTCTATCGCGCGTTTGTTGTGACCGCCGTGCATAACGGCGAAATCGGCGCGGCGGATGTATTTTGAAACGACCTCGTCATACCAGGGTTTGACCGTCGCCACGTACTGTTCCGCAACGCCGTTGATCTCCCTGCCCCTTTCCTGCGTGTCGCGCAGCATCCTTCTCAAAAGACACATATCGGGGTCGACATGCATATAGACCTTGAGGCTCATCCTGTCCATAAGCTCCTGATTATAAAAG
>CAMZAY010000002.1 GCA_947304365.1 uncultured Clostridia bacterium
ATCAAATCGGGTTTTGGCCTATAAAAAACCCAGTGTTTACAAGGCTTTTTTAAGGCCGTGTCATCATTCCCACTCTATCGTTCCGGTGGGCTTGGGCGTCAGGTCGTAGAGGACGCGGTTGACGCCTTTGACCTCGTGGGTGATGCGGTCGGTGATCTTCTGAAGGAGCGCGAAGGGGACGTCCTCGACGGTCGCGGTCATGGCGTCGCGCGTGTTGACGGCGCGGAGGATAACGGGCCACTCGTCGACGCGTTTGCCGTCCTTTATGCCGACGGACTTGAAATCGGGAACGATCGTGAAATACTGCCAGACCTTGCCTGCAAGACCGGCGTTCGCGAACTCCTCGCGAAGGATCGCGTCGGACTCGCGCACGGCTTCGAGGCGGTCGCGGGTGATCGCGCCGAGGCATCTTACGCCGAGGCCGGGGCCGGGGAAGGGCTGACGGAAGACCATGTTGTCGGGCAGATCGAGCGCCTTGCCGACGACGCGGACTTCATCCTTGAAGAGTATGCGGACGGGCTCGACGAGCTCAAACTTCAGATCCTCGGGCAGGCCGCCGGCGTTGTGGTGCGCCTTGATGCCGGCTTCGCTCTCGAGTATGTCGGGCCAGATGGTGCCCTGCGCGAGGAAGGTGACGTCCTCGAGCTTCCTTGCCTCCTCGGCAAATACCTCTATGAATTCGCCGCCGATGATCTTGCGCTTGGTCTCGGGATCGGAGACCCCCGAGAGCTTATCGAGGAAGCGGTCGACCGCATCGACGTAGATGAGGTTCGCGTCCATCTCGTCCTTGAAAACGCGGATGACCTGCTCCGGCTCGCCCTTGCGGAGAAGACCGTGATTTACGTGCACGCAGACGAGCTGCTTGCCTATCGCCTTAATAAGGAGAGCGGCGACGACGGACGAATCTACGCCGCCGGACAGGGCGAGGAGCACCTTTTTATCGCCGACCTGCGCGCGGATATCGGCGATCTGTTCGGATATGAATCGTTCGGCGAGCGCGGGAGTGGTTATGCGCTCCATGTTTTCGGGTCTTGTGAGAACGGGCATATTTACGACCTCCGTTTTTTTTGTAAAGGATTATAACAGATTTCGCGGGAGATGTAAATACGGATCGGGCGCGGCTGTTGAAAATCGCGCGGCGGTCTGATAAAATAAAACGATCGAAGCGATAAGGAGGCGGACATGCTCAAAATAACTGAGGCCGATATAAACGGTATTTTCGGCGACTACGGTATCCCCGGCCGCTGCCGCTCGTTTGACGAGCTGCAAAGATACGATTACGAGGACTGCGAGCCCGCCGGCAAATACGTGCGGCTCATCGTCAAAGCCGAAACTGAGGACGGAAGGTCGTTCGTGCTCCGCTTCAAGAACGAGGACGACGTCACGCCCGACATCGTCGAGGCGCAGAGCCGATTCGCCGCCGCCCTGCGGGAGCGCGGTATCGAGACCCCGCGGGCATACGCCTCGGAGGGGCGGTATGCGCGGGTGTATCGCATCGGCGGTTATGAGGTCATAGTCACCGCGGAGGAGTTCGTCACGGGCGAAATAAGCACCGTCGACGAAAAAACCGCCGAAAGAACGGGCATGCTGCTTGCGCGGATGCACAATATCGCGGAGGAGGCGGATCTGCACGTCGAAAACGAGGTGCTGTTCGATCCGCTGACATACAACGATCTGTTCGATCACGAAAAGTTTTCAAGGTACGAGACCCTTTTGAAGGAGATCGACGCGGAGCTTTACGACAATATCGAAAAGGAGTATGCGCGGCTCGAAGGTGCTGTCCGACGCGCGCTCGAGGCGGAGCCGAGATATGCCGTGCAGGGCGACATAAGCGACTGCAATCTCTATGACGCCAAGAACGGCGAGCTCGGCGTATTCGACTTCAACCGCAGCGGCGACAACGCGCTTTTTGCCGACGCGGCGATGCAGGCCGTATTCGAGGCGCGGCTGATGGACTATCCGCCGGAGATCGCTTCGGATCCGGAGCCGGTGATACTGCCGGCGTTCCTTCGCGGCTACGGCAGCGTGCGCCCGTTCACAAGGGAGCAGCGCGCGCTCTTCCCCGACCTGTACGCGCTCATCTCGGCGTTCTGGCTCGTCGACCTCAGATGGTGCGGCGAGAGCCTTGAAAATGCGGTCTCCTCCGGGGACGCGGAGGCCGTTCACGGGCATATGAAAAGGTCTTCGAGCGGCTGACGGCGCCTGCGCCGGACGCGATGCCCTGAAAACGTACCCGATCAAGGAGCGGTGATAAACATGATAGTAAAGCTTAACGGCACGGATCCCTTCGGGGAGTTCATTAACGACATAAGCGCGGACCCCGATTTTTCACAGCCGGGGCGTCAAAGCGCGGAGGAGATCGAAAATTGCATAAACAGGGCGATATCCGCCCCCGACGAGGCGGCCCTTGGCGTGTTCCTTGACGGCGTTCCGGCGGGGGTTTTCGTGTTCTTGATCCTCGAGGAGGACAGGTATATCGAGATGCTCGCCGGCCTCTCGCGTGAGCGTGAGGCATATGAGGAGATCGCCGACATGCTCGGGAAGAGCTATCCGGGATGGCAGATCGATTTCGTGTTCAATCCCGGGAATCGCGCGATCTGCGAAATGCTCGAAAAACGCGGCGCGGAGTTCTTCACGGAGCAGAAAAAGATGGTGCTCAAGACATTCCCCGCGCCGATCGGGCTTTCGGGCGTCGAGCCCCTTTCCGAAAAATACAGGGACGATTACGCCGCCATACACTGCACGGACAACTACTGGACGGGCGAAAGGGTGCTGAACGCGCCGGACATATTCAACGTCTATATCGCCGTGGACGGCGGCAGGGTCGTCGGCTATATCGACGTGACCAAAAACAATGAGGAAAACGAGCCGTTCGATCTCTTCGTGCTCGAAGGATACAGACGGCGCGGCTGGGGCAGGAAGCTGCTTGCGAAGGCAGTCGAGGCGAACAAGCCGAAGGGCATGGCGCTGGACGTAGACGTCGACAACGTCCCCGCGATCGCGCTTTACAGCTCCATGGGCTTTGAGGACTCCCCGGAACCGCTCGGCAGGGTCGCGACGTGGATCGCGGGATGAATAAACGACACATAATATGGGCGCCCTTACTTCACAGCCGTCCGCGAACCGAAAGAATAGCCGCTTGCCGAAGGCAAGCGTTCCGATAGGAACATCGGCATCGCTTCAAACGCTTTCCGCGCCTCGGCGGTGTTCAATAGTTCAAGGCACGAAAAACCCCCGACTGCATTTATGCGGCCGAGGGGTTTTATCTTTAGGCTTATTCAAATTCTATCGTTCCCGGAGGCTTGTCCGTGATATCGTAGACTACGCGGTTGACGTGGGGGACTTCGGCAATGATGCGGTTCGAGATCTTCCGCAGGAGCTTATGGGGGATCTCGGCGAATTCGACGGTCATCGCGTCGGTCGAGACGACGGCGCGGACGGCGATGGTATAGTCGTAGGTGCGGCTGTCGCCCATTACGCCGACGGAGCGCATGCCGGTGAATACCGTGAAATATTGCCAGATATCGCGCTCGAGCCCCGCCTTCTTTATCTCGTCGCGGAGGATCCAGTCGCTCTCGCGGAGTATGGAGAGCTTATCCTCCGTAATGTCGCCCAGCACGCGTATGCCGAGACCGGGGCCGGGGAAGGGCTGACGCCAGACAAGCTCCTTCGGCATGCCGAGGGCTTCGCCTATCGCGCGGACCTCGTCCTTGAAGAAGGGACGGAGGGGCTCCAGAAGCTCGAAGCCGAACTTCTCGGGCAGACCGCCGACGTTATGATGGCTCTTTATCACGCTTGCGCCGCCGGTGCCGGATTCGATCACGTCGGGGTAAATGGTGCCCTGGAGCAAAAGCTCTGCGCCGCCGATCTTCTTTGCCTCGCGCTCGAACACGCGGACGAAGCTTTCGCCGATTATCTTGCGCTTCCGCTCGGGCTCTTCAACGCCCTTGAGCTGGGAAAGGAAATACTCCTTCGCGTCGACCTCTATGACGTTGAGCCCCATATTCTCGCGGTAAAAGTGCATTACTTCCTCCGCCTCGTTCTTTCTCAAAAGACCGTGATCGACGAATATGCAGGTGAGCCTGTCGCCGACCGCCCTTGAAACGAGCGCCGCCGCGACGGAGGAATCGACGCCGCCGGAGAGACCGGCGACCACCTTGCGTTCGCCGACCTGCTTTTTGATGTTCGCGACTATCTCGTCCACGAGCCCTTCGGGGCTCCAGCCGCCCTTTAAGCCGCAGACGCCGTGCACGAAGTTATGGAAGAACCTCGCGCAGTATTCGGTATGGGCGACCTCCGGATGGAACTGCACCGCAAAGAGGCGCTTCTCGTCGTTCTGCATGGCGGCGATGGGACAGTCCGCGGTATGTGCGATCGTCCTGAAGCCCTCCGGCATGCGCGTTACCATGTCGTTATGGCTCATCCACACGGTGGAATCGGGCATGCCGTCAAACAGGGGCGAATCCTCGAAAAACGCGTGCACGCCGGCGTATTCCCTGACCGGGGCTTTTTCGACCGCGCCGCCGAGCAGATACGTCATGAGCTGCATGCCGTAGCATATGCCGAGCACGGGCACGCCGAGCTCGAACACGGCGGGATCGCATTTCCTGCCGGTCTCGGAATAGACGCTGTCCGGACTGCCGGAGAGAATGACGCCCGAGAGCCCGTCGCCCTTGATCCTCTCGATCGGGGAGGAGGGGGGCAGAAGCTCGGAAAAAACGCCCTGCTCGCGCACGCGCCGTGCGATGAGCTGGTTGTACTGGGCGCCGAAATCGAGTATAACTATCCTTTCCATTTTGTTCCCTTTCCGTTGGGGTCTTATGCCGTGTTCAGTCCCTGAACACGATATTGCCGGGCTCGGCGTGGTCGATGTTCGCGATGGAATAGACGTCTATCCCGCTTGCGCGGAGCTTGTCGCCGCCGCCCTGATAGCCCTTTTCAATGGCGATGGCGATGCCCACGAGCTTTGCCCCCACCTTTGAAATGATATCGACGATACCGCGCATCGCCTCGCCGTTCGCCATGAAGTCGTCGACGACGAGTATCTTGTCCTCGGGGCTCAGCCATTCGGCGGAGACGATGAGCGTGACCTTCTTGTTGTAGGTATAGGAATGTATCTCGGAGCAGATGAGACCGCCCTCGATATTATCGGACTTTGCCTTTTTGGCGAACACGAGGGGCACGCCCAGCTCGTCCGCGGCGATGGTCGCCATGGGGATGCCGCTTGCCTCAACGGTCATCACCTTCGTTATCTCGCGCCCCGCGAAATGGGCGCGGATGTCCTTCGCAAGCTCCCGCATGAGCTTTATGTCCACCCGGTGGTTCATGAAACCGTCCACCTTAATAATGTTGCCGGGAAGCACCTTCCCTTCTTCGATGATGCGGCGCTGAAGCTCGTTCATGGAAATACTCCTTTCGCTCCATAAAACGGAAAATCCATGCCCGAAAAGCACAGATCTCCCTTCCGCTCCCGACGGGGAGCCGTTATATCCTTGTATAGCCCGCGGCGTTCACCAGACCGTCCAGCTTTCTGCCCTTCTTGCAGTAGGGGCATTCGGAGGACTGGTAGCTGTGGTAATCGGGCACGTCGTCCGGCGAGAAGAGGGAATTGATCTTGACGCCCGCCGCCTCGTCCACGGCGGAGAAGAGCGCGGCGACGCCCACGAGATGCCCGCCGTAGTAGGTGATGCACTCAAGCGCGCGGTTAAGGCTCCTGCCGGTGGAGACCGTCGATATGAGCACGAGCACCGCCTTGTTCTGCACGAGATCCTGAACGTCCCCGGAGAACACGAGCTGACCGGAGGAGTTCGACTCCGGCGTGATGACGCTGATCTGATGCCTCTCGTTCACGCCCCTGGAGCCCGGCTCGGTCAGTATCGTCGCCACGTAGGAGCCGATGACCTGAGTGTACTCAAGGCAGATGATCGTATCGATCGGCTTGGAGTGCGTATAGAACTTTGCAAGCTCCCTCGCGCAGAGCATCGCCATGTGGCAGTTGGTACGCATCTCGGTAAAGCCCATATAATGGTCGATATGCGAATGGCTCGTCGCAAAATGACCTATCGAAACATTGAGCTTTATATGCTTGTTGCTTCTGCAGCTTACGTCCCAGGAAATAGGATTCATTTATCTCGCCTCCGTGATTTGATTCAATTATTATATCACAGCGAAAGGCTCTGCGCAATCAAAACTTATATTTTTTTGCGCCGTTTGAAAAAATACGGCGGTTTTATGCCGAAAGCAAAGCCGAGTTTGCATAAACGCAACCGGATCATGCCGCATTTGCAAACGGGAATTGCTTGACGCGCCGTGCCGTAAAGGGTTATCATAGAGGCGCAATAAACGAAGGAGCCCCGCTTCCGATGAAAAACGTATTCGCAAACCGCAATTTCAGGCTCGTGTTCTTCGGCGCGCTCGTGTCCGAGGTCGGCTCGATCCTTTTAAGCTTCGCGGTCAGCTTCTACATCCTTGAAATAACCGATAAAAACGCCTTTATACAGGGGCTGTACCTCGCGCTCGTCGGCGCGGTGACGCTCGTGCTTACGCCGGTCGGAGGCGTGCTGGGCGACCGCTTCAACAAGGCGCGGATAATGTTCCTCTGCGATTACGTAAAGGGCGCGGCGATACTTCTGATCGGCGCCATGATGCTTGTTTTCCGCTCGAACGGGGCGCATCTTGCTATGCTTTTCGCGGGCGGCATACTCTCCGGCGCGATCGCCGGCATATTCTCCCCGGCGTCGGGCGCGCTCCTTCCGCACATATTGGAAGAGCAGCAGCTCCAGCAGGCGAACTCCTATACGTCCATAAGAGGCTCGGCGCAGAGCATATTCGGCGTTGTGCTCGCGGGGGTGCTCTATGCCGCGCTGCCCGTCACGACGATATTCTTCCTCGTCGGCGTATGCTATATCGCCTCCGGCTTTTCCGAAATGTTCATAAGATACGAGCACGTGCGTCCCGAGCAGAAGCTCACCGTCAGTGTGGCTTTCAGGGACATGAAGGATGGGCTCGTCTACGTAAGGGATCACAGGGCGCTCTTTGCGTTCATGCTTGCGATACTGTTCATCAATTTCTTCTCCTCGCCTATATTCGGCAATTTCATGCCCTACTTCATAAAGACGGACGTCGGCGGGGCACAGAGCTATCTTTTCGATAAGCTGCTTACGCCGGAGCTTTGGCTCTCCGTGTTCGAGGTGCTCGTCTGTTTGAGCTCGCTCGTCGCCGCCGCGATACTCAGCGCAAGGAAACCCGCCGAAAAATGCGGGCGCGCGGTATCGGTAAGGATCGCGTTCATGGCGCTTCTCATAATCGCGTCGACGGTCTGCTACTGGGCGCTCGTCCAAAGGGGCGTTTCGCTCAACGCGTTCCTCGTCGTGCTCTCGGCGGGAAGCCTCGCGCTGGGAGCGATACTCGCGCTGGTCAACATACCCATCAGCACCGCGGTGATGAGGATGGTCGACAAAAATATGCTGAGCAAGGTCTCGAGCATAACGAGCATAACCTCGCAGGGGCTCGTCCCGATCGCCTCCGTGCTTGCGGGAGCGATACTCCAGAGCATCGGCTCGACGGCGCTCCTCGCCTTCTGCGCGCTCGGCTTCGCCGCCGCCGCGGCGTACCTTCTGCTGAATAAAAAGGTAAGAGAGATATAAAAAAGACGAAAAAAAAGGACGATCGTGCCATGCGGTCGTCCTTTGATATGCCATATTGATCGTGAGCGGAAAAGATATCCGGATTATCGACGAGGATCAGAATGCGGGTTTTTCCCGCAGCATCCCGAGCAGCTTCTCCCTCAAAAGGAGATACCTTGCGTATTTGTCGGGATCGGCGAAATGGTCCTCGCGGCGCTGCTTTATCACGTTGACGTAATCGAGCTTTTTATCGCCGAACTGCTCGCTCGTCAGGTCGAAGCGGAAGCCGTCCACCTCGTTGAAGCAGTGCGCGCCGCCGCCGGGGAGGGGTATGCCGTACACCTCGCCGCCGAGGAGATCCTGGACTATAAAGCTCGTTATCGAGCATTGCCCGAGGGTGGGGTTTTCGGGCGACCAATCGGCGCGCATACGGGGCGCGCAGGTCTCCCTTGACCAGCAGGAAAGCAGTTTTTCGTATAATTCCCTTATGTTTTCGGGAGCGGCTTCATAACCGTAAAAGCTCATCGTTCTTCTCCTTCCGGCTTTCGCCCGTCCAGTCCTTCAACAGCTTGCGGAGAGACAAAAGCATCTCCTCCGTAACGTCGCCTGACGACGCGCCCTGTGCGAAAACGGGACTGCCGCCGCCCTTGCCGCAGGTCAGGGCGTTGACCGCCTTTACGACCTCGCCCATCGAAATGGTCTCGCCCTCGCCGCGCAGTGCGCGGTAGTTGACCGAGCCGTTCGCCCTTCCGAATACCAGGGCGATCCTCGCGCCGTGAGCGACGAGCTCCTCGGAAAGCATCTTGACGTCGTTCGCGCCGAAGCCTTCCTCCATAACGACGGCGATCGGCTCCTTGTTTTCCGCCGCGATCCTCTTTGACAGCGCGAGCGTCCTCGCCTTCAATTCGCGCTTTAACGAAGCGAGCTCGTCCGACTGCTTCCTTACGGCGGAGGGAAGCTCGTCCCGGCTCGTGGAATAGCTCCTCGCAAGCCCCGTCATGGCGCGGGTCAGGGCGTTCGCCTCGTTTACGGCGCGTCCCCCGCAGGAGAACCACAGCCTTACGCCGCCCTTGTATTTCTGGGAATCGCCTATCCTTATGTAGCCGACCTCGCCCGATGAAAAGCAGTGAGTGCCGCAGCAGGTGCAGGAATCGACGTCGCCGCCGCCAATGTAGACGACCCTTATATCGTCCGATTTAACGTCGGATTTTTTCCTTATCTCGATCTTCGACAGCGCCTCGTGATCCATATGCGCTTCCGTAACGGGCAGATCCCGCCTCACGGCGGCGTTCGCCTCCCTTTCGAGCAGGGCGAGCGCGTCCTCGTCAAGGAATTTATCGAGGTCTATCGTGCAGTAGTCCTCCGCCATGTGGAAGCCCACGTTGCGCGCGCCGAAGAGCTTGTAAGCAAGCCCGGAAAGGATATGCTCGCCGGTGTGCTGACAGGTGTGGTCGAGCCGGCGCTCAAGATCGAGCTTTATAACGCACTCCGCGCCCGGCTCCAGGGGACTGTCCGCGACGTGATACACCTCGCCGTCCTTCTCGAAGGCGTCGAGGATATTGGCTTTGCCCGCCGTGCCGCGGTCCGCGGGCTGACCGCCGCCCTCCGGGAAAATGATCGTGCGGTCGAAAACCACGGCGAAGCCCCGATCCGTTTTTTCGCAGGAAACGACGCGGGCGCTCAGCTCGGTGATAACGGGGTGTTCGTAATAAAGTCGTTCGGTCATAATGGCTCCTTTTGTCAGTTGACCCTGATTATGAATATCATGGGCGTAAGCCCGCCCGCCTCGGTGCGCTGCTGGGAAAGCAGCGTAAGGCGTGAGCCCTGCTCCCTGATAAGGCGCTTCAAAAGGGTGAATTCCATCGTGTAAAGCACCGCTACGCCGCCCTTCTTCACAAGCTGGGGCAGCTTTTCGAGCAGCCCCTTATACAGGCTCTCGCAGGAGGAATGCGTCCCCACGCGGTTGCCGAAGGGCAGGTTCGAGATAAGCTCGTCATACGGTCTGTGGCACTCGAACCGCAGTATGTCGTTCACGGTGTATTTGGCGTTAACGCCCGAAAGCGCGGTGTTTCTCCTTGCAATGTCTATCGCGCGGTGGGCGATATCCACGCCCGTCAGCGAGGCGCAGGGGGAGAGCCTGCCCCTTTCGATAAGGAACGTGCCGCTGCCGCAGCAGGGGTCGATGACGCGCGCGTTAACGGAAAGATGATCCCGCGCAAAACGCAGCACCGCCGCCGCGACGCATGGATTCATGGAGGCGGGTATCGACTCGGCTCGGTAATCGAAACGGACGTCTTTATAGGTGTAAAGCTTTGCAAAAAGCCGGACGGTCCTGTCGTTTCCCTCGACGCGCAGTTCTATCTCGTAATCGGAGGGCGCGTTGACGAGCGAAGCGTTCTCACACGCCGCGGCGATCTCCCTTACGAGCGTTACGCGGTCGGCGCCGGCGGGAAGGCTCGCCTTAAGCTCCACGCGGAAGCGGTACGGCGCTTCCCCCGTGTGGCTGGAGCGCATCAGCTCCTCCATGAAGGGGGATGCCTTTTTGGCTATCGCCGCGGGATCGGGCGAGACCTGACCGATGGGGAAGAGCGCCTCCGAAAAACAGCGCGCCTCGTAAAGCGCGTCCATGTCGGAAACGAGGGTCTTCAAACTGTCGTGCCGCGTGTCGGAAACGGCGAAGCCGAGCTCCTCAAGCTCCTCCGCAAGCTGGTGCGGCAGCAGATCCGGCGCGCGAAGCTCCATCACCATGGGGCGGGGGAGCCCGCTGAAAACGTGCTCCGTCTTCGGCGCAAAGGAGCGGAGCGCGGTCTTGTGCGCCTCCGTTTCCTCAAGAAAATGCTTCCTCTCCGTTTCGTCCGCCGCGGGAGCGACCTTGTAGGCTTTAAGGAAGCGTTCCGCCTCCTCCCCGCCGATGCTCCCGAGGGCGAGCAGCATGCTCGGACGGACGAAGCGCTGATCCTCGCTGCCGAGCGCTTCTATAATGAGCTTATCGGCGTCGGCGGCGCGAAGAGCGCCGAGCAGCCTCGCGGCGTTGCGGCGGAGCTTTGCGCTCTCCGAAGAAAGGGCGCTTTTCGCCGCGTCGGTCAGGACGGCGTTTTCGCTCATCTTTATCAAAAGCTGTTTTTTGTTCGCAAGCCTTATTAGCAGCGCGGACGCGGCGCCGTTTTCGATGAACATCTCCGCCGCGGTATCGCAGAGCGCGGGCAGGTCGACGTTCATGGAGCAGAGCTTTTCGGCTCCGTTCGGCTCCTGAAGGCGGACGGCGATCTCTTCTTTCGTAAGCTTTTTCATTTATTTCCTTTCGGCGGCCTTGAAAATCTCGGCAAGCACTTCTTCGGTGCCGTCCGCAAGGGGATCGGCAAGCATCCTTTCGCGCATATCGGCGCGCTTCGAGTAAAGCTCCCCGACCATGGAAACGAGCCTTTCGGGGGTGATGTCCTTCTGGTCGAGCTTGAGCGCATAGCCCTTTTTCTGCACGTAATCGGCGTTAAGTATCTGGTCGCCGCGGCTCGCCTCAAGGGGAAGCGGTATCAGCAGCGCCGGTATGCCGAGCGACATGAACTCGAACACGGCGTTCGCGCCCGCGCGGGAGATCACGACGCTCGTCGCGGCGAGCATATCGGGAAGCTCCTCCCGAACGTACTCGAACTGGCGGTAGCCCGGGCAGGCGACGCTTTCGTCGACCTTGCCCCGACCGCACAGATGCACTATATCAAAACGCTTCGTAAGCTCGGGAAGCGCTTTCCTTACGCCCTCGTTCACGCTTGCGGCGCCGAGGCTCCCGCCCATAACCATCAGCACGGGCTTTTCGCCGGTGAAGCCCATCACTTTAAGGCCCTTTTCACGCTCGCCCGAATAGAGCTCCGGACGGATGGGCGTGCCGGTATGCACCATCTTTTTGGCGATCTTCTTATCGGAAAGCCCTATCGTATCGGCGAATGTCACGCAGACGGTGTCGGCGTATTTCGCCGCGATCTTGTTGGCAAGACCCGGGGTATAGTCCGATTCGTGGCAGACTACGGGGCATTTCCCCGCGGCGGCCATAACGACGGGCACGCTGACGAAGCCGCCCTTCGAGAATACGACGTCCGGCTTGAGCTCCTTAACGAGCGCGCGCGCCTGGCGGATGCCCTTCAATACCTTGAACGGGCTTGCGAGGTTCTTGATGGATAAATACCTCCTCAGCTTGCCCGATTCGATCGGGTGGAACGTGACGCCCGGCACGGCGGTGATGAGCCCGTATTCTATGCCGTCCTTAAGACCTGCGTAATGTATCTCGTACCCGGCTTCCTTCAGCCCCTTTATCAAAGCGATATTCGGCGTAACGTGCCCCGCGGAGCCGCCGCCCGTCATCAAGATCCTTTTCATATCGTTCACCGACCTTTTTCAAAAGGCCCCTTTCACGCTTATTTGAACCTCCGCACGGCGCGTTCTGCGCGGGCGGTCTCCAATAAAAGACTATTCCGCCGACAAAAAAACGCGCCACGGTCATAACCATATTATTTTACACCATTATCCCGTTGAGGTAAAGTGCGATTTTTCCGCGGATATGCAGTATATATAGCTTCATGCCTCTTGAAAAAAGAGCGGATACATATTATAATTAAAGCCTGTTCCAAAAAGGTATTACCTAATCGCGGAAAGGGACCCCGTCCGGGGACGGGGCGCGGTGAATGATATGAGCATACATGAAGAATGCGGCGTGTTCGGCGTGATCTCGCCGGAGGTGACGGACGTCGCCGGCATTTCGTACTACGGGCTTTACGCCCTTCAGCACAGGGGGCAGGAGAGCTGCGGCATAGTCGTCAACGACGACGGTGTGTTCGCTTCGCATAAGGATCTCGGTCTTTTGAGCGAGGTCTTCTCCGGGGACGTTCTTTCGCGTCTGCCCAAGGGAAAGATGGCGGTCGGCCACGTGCGCTACGGCACCACCGGCGGCAACAACAGGAACAACTGCCAGCCAATTGAGGTCAATCATCAGAAGGGGCGCATGGCGCTCGCCCACAACGGCAATCTCTCCAACGCGGCGGAGCTGAGGAACAAGCTCGAGCTTTCCGGCGCGATATTCCATACCACCAGCGATACCGAGACCATCGCCTACATAATCACCAAGGAAAGGCTCTCCGCCCCCTCGATCGAGACGGCGCTTTCCCGCGCGATGGATATCATCGACGGCGCTTATTCGCTGCTGCTCATGAGCCCGCAGAAGCTCATCTGCGCGCGCGATCCCTACGGCTTCCGCCCGCTCTGCTACGGCAAAACACCGGACGGCACTTACATCGTCGCCTCCGAGAGCTGCGCGATCAGGGCCGTCGGCGGAGAGGTCATCCGCGACGTCGAGCCCGGCGAGATAATCGTTTTCAGCGATAAGGGCGTCGTTTCCAACAAGGAGCACTGCGGCACGAAGCCGCATAAGCTCTGCGTGTTCGAGTACATCTATTTCGCCCGTCCCGACTCCGTGATAGACGGCGTTTCCGTACACGAGTCGAGGGTGGAGGCGGGAAGGATACTCGCCAAGACGCACCCCGCCGACGCGGATATAGTCGTCGGCGTGCCCGATTCGGGTCTTGACGCGGCGCTCGGCTTCAGCCTCGAATCCGGCATACCGTACAGCATCGGGCTCATCAAGAACAAGTACATCGGCAGGACGTTCATATCCCCCGGCCAGAGCATGCGCCTCGACCAGGTAAAGATAAAGCTCTCCGCGATAGAGGACGTCGTAAGGGGCAAGCGCGTCGTGCTGATCGACGATTCGATCGTCCGCGGCACGACCAGCGGCAGGCTCGTAAAGCTTCTGAGGGACGCCGGCGCGAGCGAGATCCATATGCGTATCTCTTCGCCGCCCTTCCTCAATCCCTGCTATTACGGCACTGATATCGATTCGAGGGACAATCTCATAGCGTGCAGGCATACTGTGGAAGAGATCGCGGCGATAATCGGCGCGGACACGCTGGGGTATCTCCCGATCGACAGCCTCGCAAGGCTCGCGAAGTGCTCCGATTTCTGCAACGCGTGCTTCTCGGGCGATTATCCCACGCCCGTCCCCGCGGATACGAGGAAGGACCGCTTCGAGCAGAAGCTCTCCCAAAGGCAGAAGAAATAATGAGAATGGGCGTCAAAACTTGTTTGATAACCGGCGCTTCCCGCGGGATCGGCAGGGAGACGGCCCTGCTCCTCGCCGAAAGGGGCGAGTACGGCAGGCTTATATTGAACTGCCGCAAAAACGCCGCGGAGCTTGAAGAAACAAGGCGTCTCGCGCTCGAGGCGGGCGCGGTCGAGGTGATCGCCTCGGTCGGCGACGTCGGGGACAGCGCATACGTCGAATCGCTCCTCAGGGAGCACGGTCCCGCCGACGCCGTCGTGAACAACGCCGGAACGGCGTATTTCGGGCTCCTTACCGACATGACGCCCGCGGAATGGGATGAAATCATCCGCACCGATCTTACCTCGGTGTTCAACACCTGCCGCGTTTTCGTGCCCGATATGGTCTCGAAAAAGGCGGGCAGGATACTCAATATCTCCTCCGTCTGGGGACTTACCGGCGCCTCGTGCGAGGTCGCTTACAGCGCCGCCAAGGCGGGCGTCATCGGCTTCACGAAGGCGCTTGCGAAGGAGCTTGCGCCGAGCAATATCCAGGTCAACGCGATCGCCTTCGGCGTCGTGGACACCGATATGAACGGGCGCCTTTCGGAGGCGGAGAAGGCGTCCCTTTATGAGGAGATCCCCATGGGCAGAGCGGCGTCCGCAAGGGAGGCCGCGCTCGCCGCGGTAAAGCTCCTCGAAATGCCGCCGTATTTTACCGGGGAGACGGTAAAGGTAGACGGAGGCTGGCAGTAAATGACCGATCGCCGCAGGGAGGGCAGGATGCGTAAAAAGCTCGGATGGATCATACCGCTTTCGGTGCTGCTGATACTCGCCGCGGCGTTCTTTATCTACGTTTCGGTCTATTATCATGCGGACGATACGGCGCTTGCCGCGCTTCGTTCGGACGACGGCGTGACCGTGAGCGAGACCAACTTCGGCTGGTTCTTTGACGGAAGCGGGGAAGACTCGGCGCTTGTTTTCTATCCCGGAGCAAAGGTGGAGGCGGCGGCGTACGCCCCGCTCCTCAAAAGGCTCGCGGAGGGCGGCATGGACGTATTCCTTGTCAAAATGCCGTTCAACCTCGCGTTCTTCGGCATGAACAGGGCAGAGAGCGTCATGCGGCTTTACGAGTATGAAAACTGGTACGTCGGCGGGCATTCGCTCGGCGGCGCGATGGCGGCGGAGTTCGCCTCGGATCACGGCGAAAAGCTCGAAGGCGTGATACTGTTCGCCGCGTATCCCTCCTCGACGATGAAGGAAACCTGACCGTACTCAGCATTTACGGCTCGGAGGACAGCGTGCTGAATTTCAAGAAGGTCGAAAAGGGCAGGACTTACGTCTGCGGCGATCTCTTTGAGCTTGAGATCCCCGGCGGGAATCACGCCCGGTTCGGCAGCTACGGCGCGCAGAGGGGCGACGGCGAAGCAAAGATATCTCCCGAAGAACAGCGGGAGCAGGCCGTATCGTTCATATTGAGCGTATGCCTTGATCGGGACTGACAGTTATGCGGGCGGTTGACAAGCCCCTTCGCGCGGGGATATAATTATTAGGTTGGACAAAAGGGCGTCAAAGGGGTCTCCCCGGCGCCGCAGTAAAAATACAAGCGAGATCAATTCTTTATCGGAGGTAAAAACGTATGATCAAGAGAGAACAGCTTTATGAGGGCAAGGCGAAAAAGGTCTTCATGACCGACGATCCCGAGTTTCTTATCGTATCCTACAAGGACGACGCGACGGCGTTCAACGGCTTGAAGAAGGGTACCATCGTCGGCAAGGGCGTCATCAACAACAGGATGAGCAACCTGCTGATGCAGATGCTCGAGAAGGCGGGCGTCCCCACCCATTTCGTGGAGGAGCTGAACGACCGCGAAACGGTCGTCAAGAAGGTCTCGATAGTGCCTCTCGAGGTCATAATCAGGAACATCGCCGCGGGCTCCTTCTCGAAGCGCTTCGGCGTTCCCGAGGGCGTCGTGTTCGAGCGCCCCACCATCGAGTTCTCGTATAAGAACGACGAGCTCGGCGATCCTCTGATGAACAGCTACCACGCGCTTGCGCTCAAGCTCGCCACGGAGGAGGAGATCGAGACCATCAAGCGCTACGCCTTCAAGGTCAACGAGGAGCTCAAGAAGTTCTGGCTCGAGTGCGGCGTCACGCTCGTCGATTTCAAGCTCGAGTTCGGCCGTCTCAAGGACGGTACGATCGTGCTTGCGGATGAGATCAGCCCCGATACCTCGAGGCTCTGGGACGTAAAGACCGGCGAAAAGCTCGACAAGGACCGCTTCCGCCGCGACATGGGCGGCGTTGAGGACGCCTATGCCGAGGTAATGAAGAGGCTCATGGAGAACATCTGACGAACCGGAAAGGGTCAATACTATGTCAAACTGCGCGATAGTCGGCGTCAACTGGGGCGATGAAGGCAAGGGCCGTATGGTCGACCTTCTGACCGAGGATTATGACGTGGTCGTCCGCTTTCAGGGCGGCGGCAACGCGGGTCACACCGTAATAAACGAAAAGGGCAAATTCGCCCTGCATCTTCTGCCCTCCGGCATCTTCCGCGACGGAGTCGTGAATATTATCGGCAACGGCGTCGCCCTCGATCCGGAGAACCTCTGGCGCGAAATGAGCGAGGTCATGAGACAGGGCGTTTCGATAACGCCCGACAACCTCATGATCAGCGACCGTGCGAGCATACTCATGCCCTGGCACCGCGACCTTGACGAGCTTGAGGAAAGGCGTCTTGCCGACAAGAAGTTCGGCTCCACCAAGCAGGGCATTGCGCCGTTCTATTCCGATAAATATCAGAAGAAGACCGTCATTGCGGGCGAGCTCTTCTATCCCGAAAGGCTCAAGACGCATCTTAAGGATCTTGCCGAGTGGAAGAACCTCATCCTTTCGTCCGTCTACGGGGCGGAGGTCTATACGGAGGAGATGCTCGACAGGTGGCTTACCGATTACTGCGAGAGGATAAAGCCCTTCATCCGCGATACCGGCGCTTATCTGCGCGACGCGCAGGCGAACGGCAAGCGCATACTCTTCGAGGCGCAGCTCGGTTCGCTCCGCGATCTCGATTACGGCATCCATCCCTATACCACTTCGTCCAACACGCTCGCCGCATACGCGCCGATCGGCTCCGGCTTCCCCGGGGCGAGGGTCTCCCGCGTGATAGGCGTCGTAAAGGCGTATTCCACCTGCGTGGGCGAGGGCCCCTTCGTGTGCGAGATGTTCGGCGAAGAGGCGGAAAAGCTCCGTAAGGAGGGCTTCGAGTACGGCGCGAAGACGGGGCGTCCCCGCCGCGTCGGTCCCATCGACCTCGTTGCGACAAGGTACGGCGCAATGGTGCAGGCCGCGACGGAGATCGCACTCACCAAGCTCGACGTTTTAAGCTATATGGACAGGATCCCCGTCTGCACGGGCTATATCGTCGACGGTAAGGTGACGAGGGAGTTCCCGTTCCCCGCCGCGCTCGACAGCGCAAAGCCCGTCATAGAGTATCTTGAAGGCTGGAAGACGGACATTTCCTCCATCCGCACCTGGGACGAGCTTCCCGCGGCGGCGAAGGAGTACGTGCTTTACGTCCAGCGCGCGATCGAAGTGCCCATCACGTTCGTCTCCGTCGGTCCGGAGCGCGAAAGCATCATTTTACGATAATCAAGGAGTCATCCCATGAACGACGTTTATCAGTCCCCGCTCGCCTCGAGGTACGCCTCGGACTATATGCTCAGGCTCTTTTCGCCCGATACGCGCATACTGACCTGGCGAAAGCTCTGGATCAGCCTCGCAAGGGCGGAAATGAAGCTCGGTCTCCCCATTACCGAGGAGCAGGTCGCCGAGATGGAAGCCCATATCGGCGAGATAGATTACGATTGCGCCGCCGCCCGTGAGAAGGAGGTCAGGCACGACGTAATGGCGCACGTCTACACCTTCGGCAAGGCGGCTCCCTCCGCCGCGGG
>CAMZAY010000003.1 GCA_947304365.1 uncultured Clostridia bacterium
ATGATATCGCAGACAAAGTCGAACTCGTCGACGCTGTTCGTCTCGGTCGCGCACCAGAGCATGCCGCCGTCCTTGAGCACGAGACCGCCGGTGATGGAGTAATTCTCCAGCGCCTTGCTGATCTCCGCGGCGTTATCGACGTCGATAACGAACTCGTTGAAGAACGGGGTCTCGGGCCAGCGGAGCTTTACGCCCTCGATCCTGGTGAGCTTATCTGCCAGGAGATGCGCCTTGGCGATGTTCTGCTCGGCGACTTCGCGCATGCCGTTCGGACCCATCACGCAGCAGTACATGGACGCCATGATCGCGCAGAGCATCTGGTTGGAGCAGATATTGCTGGAGGCCATCTCGCGCCTGATGTGCTGTTCGCGCGCCTGGAGGGTGAGCACGAACACGCGGTTGCCCTCTGCGTCGCGGGTCTCGCCCGCAATGCGCCCGGGAAGGTTGCGCATGAGCTTCTTGGTTGCCGCCATGAAGCCGACGTACGGACCGCCGAAGGAGAGGGGTATGCCGAGAGGCTGCCCGTCGCCGATCGCGATATCCGCGCCGTAATCGGCGGGACGCTTAATAACGCCGAGCGTAATGGGGTTGACGTATGCAACGAGGAGACCGTTGGCGGCGTGGGCCGCTTCCGCGATCTCATCCATCGGCTCGAGATTGCCGTAATAGTTGGGGTTCGCGCCGATGTAGCCGGCAGCGCCCTCCATATTCGAGCGGATCGCCTCGATATCGGAAACGCCCTTATCGGTAACGGGGATCTCGACGAGCTCCAGCCCGGCGCAGTGCCCGTAGGTGTGCATAACGGTGATCACGTCGGGATTGAGCGCGGCGGAATAGAGTATCTTCTTCTTGCGCTTGTTGTCCCTGAGCATCAGCATGGCTTCCGCTGCGGCGGTCGCGCCGTCGTAAACGGAGGCGTTGGCTGCGTCGAGCCCGGTGAGGCGGCAGATGACCGTCTGATACTCGAAAAGGCTCTGCAGCATGCCCTGGCTCATCTCCGCCTGATAGGGGGTATAGGCGGTGTAGAACTCGCTCCTCATAACGAGCTGGGGAATGACGGAGGGGATGTAGTGGCGGTAAGCGCCTGCGCCGCGGAAGAGCGGGCCGCCCTCCTCGTTCATGTAGACGAAGCCGCGGATAAGATCGCGGAGCTCCATTTCGCTCATGGGCTCGGGAAGATCGAGCGGACGGTCGAGCTTAAGATCCGCGGGGATATCCTTAAAGAGCTCGTCCATGGAGCTCATGCCGATATCGGCGAGCATCTCCATACGCTCTTTTTCGGTGTTGGGTACGTATGATCTCATGATTGTACTCCTTTATAATGTTGCTGCGCCGACGGGGAGGACCCCGCCGGCGTCATTGATGTGCTGTTTGATTATTCCTCTTCCGCGCAGAACTTGTCGTACTCCTCGGCGTCCATGAGCTCGGCCTCGTTGATCTCGGTGAACTCGACGGCGGCGATGAAGTTCTCGAAAGCGTCCTCGTTCAGCTTCTCGGGAGCGGCGTCAAGCTCTTCATTGACCTCGACGACGGTGCCGGTGACGGCGGAGAAGACGGAGGAGCTGGCCTTGACGGACTCGACTACGCAGTAGCTCTCGCCGATAACGGTCTCGTCGCCGACGGCGGGAAGCTCGACGTAAACGATATCGCCCAGAGCCTCTGCCGCGTGAGCGGTGATGCCCATCTTTGCAACGTTGCCTTCTACCATGACCCACTCATGGTCACGGGTGTACTTACGATCATTGGGTGTCATATTAAGTTACCTCCAGATTATTATTTTTTTCATTAGCTGCTTTTTCACATATTTCATTGCGATGCGCAGGGGATTGAACTAAAATCGGCGCGTTCATAAGGAACGCGGTATCGCGCGTCACGCCCTCTTGTAGAAGGGGAGCTCCACGCGCTGGCAGGGGATCTGACGGCCGCGGACGTCGACGGTGATTTCGGCGTCTTCGGGAAGATCCGCGGGAACGATCGCCATGGCGTAGTTGCCGCCGAGGCTGGGAGCGGGACCGCCGCTGGTGGTGAAGCCGACCTCCTTGCCGTTGGCGAGCACGGGCATATGCTCACGAACGAGGCCCTTGAGCACCTTGAGACCGATGCGCTGACGGGTCTTGGGCTGGATGAGCGCCTCGCGGCCGATGAAGGCGGGCTTCTTGAACTTGATGGCGAAATCGACTCCGCACTCGACGGGGTTGATCTTATCGCTCATCTCGTGACCGTAAAGGGGCATGGACGCCTCGAAACGGAGGGTGTCCCTCGCGCCGAGAGCGCAGGGGAGAAGACCGAATTCCTTGCCCGCGGCAAGAAGAGCGGCATGGAGCCTCATCGCGTCGCCCGCGGCGCAGTAGAGCTCAACGCCGTCCTCGCCGGTGTAGCCCGTGCGGGAGACGAGGCACCTTACGCCGGCAACGATATTGTTCTCGGTAAAGGTATAGTTCTTCGCGGGGATCTCGCCGTAATAGCCGGCGGCGTTGAGGACTTCCTCAAACTTCGGTCCCTGGAGAGCGAGCTGCGCCCAAAGGGGGCTCTCGTTGATGATCTGAACGTCGCCGAAGACGTTTTTCTTCATCCACTCGATATCCTTCGCGGTGTTCGCGGCGTTTACGACGAGCATATAGCGGTCGTCCGCGAATTTGTAGATAAGGACGTCGTCGACTGCGCCGCCGTCCTCATAGCACATGACGGCGTAACGGCAGCGGCCGGGGGTCATAGTGGTGATATCGTTGGTCACAAGGTTCTGGATATAATCGAAGGCGGATCTGCCGACTACGAATACCTCGCCCATGTGAGAAACGTCGAACAGGCCGCAGGCATTGCGGACAGCCTTATGCTCCTCGATTATGGAGCTGTACTGAACGGGGAGCGCCCAGCCGCCGAAATCGACCATCTTGCCGCCGAGGGCGATATGCGCCTCGTAAAGCGGAGTTTTTTTGAGTTCGTCCATTTTTTTACCCGATCCTTTTTTAGATTTTTGAATTGGTGCTTAAGCGGGCGGAGGGCCTTATCGCCCACTCCCGCATTATCCTCCTTATTATATAACGAAAATCAAGGCAGATAAAGGGGTAAAGAGGATATATTTTGAAGGCGGCAAAAAGAAAAAGGGATGTTCCGTTCGACGGAACAACCCCTTTCCGTTTAAGCGTCAGCAGCCGCAGCCGCAGCCGTTGTTGTTGTTCTCGCAGCCGCAGCCGCCCCAGCCGCCGAGAAGGGCGATGATGAGGATGAGCAGCCAGTTGTTGTTGCCGCAGCTGTTGTTCTCGCAGCCGCAGGAATTGCCGCCGAACAGGATCAGAAGGATTATGATCCACCACCAGTTATCGCCGAAGTTAGAGTTGCACATACCGTTGCACATAGAAGATGCCTCCTTTAAAAGTTTTGGAAGCGGCATTGACCGCCGCTCAGGATATAATACGCAATACCGGGAAATTTGGTGAAAGAGGGCGGCGGCCCACTTGTTTTGGGCGGCAAACCGTGGTATCATTTTCGCATGGACAGCCTGAAATTCTCCGCCGCCGTCAGCCGCGCGCTTTTGAGAAAGCCGGACGGCATAGGCATGCTGGGCGAAAAATCGCTCCATTCCGCATTGAAATACTATTACGAGCCCGACGAAACGAAGCACGAGATCGCCTTCGAGGGCTTTTTTGCGGATATCCTGAACGAGGACGGCATTACGGAGATACAGACGGGCAGCCTCTTCGCGCTTAACCGCAAGCTGGAGGCGTTCCTCGATAAACGCCCCGTCACGGTCGTGCATCCGATCGTCGGGGAGCGCCGGCTCATCTATATGGATACCGAAACGGGCGAGCTGAAAAAGCCCCGGCTCTCTCCCAAACGGGGCCGGATCGAGGACGCGTTCAGGGGGCTTATCCACATTCGCCGCTTCCTTTCGCATCCGGGGCTTATGATCGTCGTGCCGATAGTCGACGCGGACGAATACCGCTATAAGACCGGCGAAAAAAAGCGGCGCCGCGCGCCGAACGTCGTTAAATACGAGCTCGTGCCGCGCGAATTGAAGGAGGAATGGGTCTTTGCCGCAAAGGACGATTGGTTAAGATCCATACCGCCCGGGCTCCTTGAAAGGCCCGAGGGCTTCACGGTCAGGGAATGCGCCGCGGCGCTTTCAAGACCGGAGGACGAAACGCGTTTGATGATCGGCTGCGCGCTTGCCGCGGGGGCGCTGAAACGGGAACGCAAGGGAAGATCGTTCGTGTATTTTAAGGAGGAAACATGAGGATATCGCTCATACAGATGCGCGTTACGGGCGACAAGGCGGCGGATCTTGAAAACGCCGCGCGGCTCGTAAGCTCGGCGGGGAAGAACGACCTTATAATGCTTCCCGAGATGTTCTGCTGCGAATACAGACCGCAGGCGTTCGTCGAAAACGCGGAGCCCGTCGGCGGGCGCGTCACGGAGGCGCTCGCGAATATGGCTTATGCCTCCGGAGCATACGTCGTAGGCGGCAGCATGCCGGAGCTCGATAACGGCAGGATCTACAACACCTCGCTCGTTTTCGGCCCGCGGGGCGAGCTTGCCGCAAAGCACAGGAAGGCGCATTTATTCGATATAGACGTAAAGGGCGGGCAGCGCTTCTTCGAGTCGGAAACGCTTACAAAGGGGGAGGGCAGCACCGCGTTCGACACGCCCTTCGGCAGGATAGGCGTCGCGGTCTGCTTCGACGTCCGTTTCGCCTCGTTCATACACGGCATGGAGGGGATCGATATGCTCGCCGTGCCCGCCGCGTTCAACATGACGACGGGACCCTTGCATTGGGAGCTCCTTTTCCGCGCAAGGGCCGTGGACGAGCAAATATTCACGTTCGGCTGCGCCCCTGCGCGGGACGCTTCGAAAAGCTACGTTTCCTATGCGAATTCGATCGCCGTCGACCCGTGGGGGCGGGTGATCGCCCGCGCGGGCGAGGGGGAGGAGATACTCTCCTTCGAGATCGATCCCGCCGAGGTAAGGTCGGTCAGGGCGCAGATACCCATCGGGAAGCGCTGATTATTTTTTTGAACCGCTTTAAACAAAGCGGTTTTCTTTTTGTGAAAAATGTGGTATGATATGATCGGTTAGATATTACGCCAAGGAGACCCCGCAAAAAATGAAAAAACGATCCGTTAAAATAATCCTGAAATCAGCGCTTCTTCTGACGCTCGCGGCGGCATTCGTGCTCGGCGCGGGATGCTCGGGATGCAGCTGCGATCCTTCGAAGGAGGACGTTCCCCGGCCGACGCAAACATCCGACGTTACCGACGTGCCGAATACCGAAGCGCCCACCGCCGCGCCGACCGAAAAGAGCAGGGAGGCCGCCGTGCCCGTAAAGCGCGGCCTTATGGGATATGTTTACGCCGTGCCCACCGGCACATACGGCGTGGCTTCCGATGGCAGCATCCGCTTCATGGGTGAGGCTGTTTCCGGTCAGAACCTCATATTCGACTGGACGAAGGTGAATAAGCTCGCCTCGAACGGCGCCGTCACCGCCGCTCTCTTAAGGGACGGCAGCATTGTTTTCGCCGCGATCACCGAGGACGGGAACGCGCCCTTTACCGGCACCGCCGATTGGACGGGCGTGACCGATATCGCCATGGGGCGCGCGCATCTTGCCGCGCTGATATCGGGCGGCTCCGTTGCCGTTATCGGCGAGGATAACGCCGGTCAATGCGCCGCGGCGGAATGGACGGGCATAGCAAAGCTCGCCGCCGCTGCCGACTATACCCTCGGCCTTACGGAGGATTGCTGGGTAGTCGCCGCGGGACTGGAGCTTTCCGAGGAAGTAAATGAGGAGCCCGTTATCGATATCGCCGCGGCGGAGGATCATTTCTCCGTGCTCTATTATGACGGGACGGTCAAGGCGTATCCCGTTTCCGGCGGTGAGGCAAAGAGCTTCGATTGGAGCGATATCGCGTTCATAACCGCCGCAGAGGGCGCCACCTACGGCGTGGACAGCACCGGCAGGCTCTTTACCGACGCCGATTTCATCGAGGGCGGTATCGAGGGGGTCTACTCCGTTTCCGCTTCCGGGACGCACGCCGTCGTGCTTCACGGCGACGGCACCTGCGAGGGCTTCGGCGACGATTCTCACCTTGCGGTCAACGTTGCCGGATGGAGGCTCCTCCCCTATGTTACGGAGGAGGGCTGGCTGCTCGGGCTCACCCCCGGCGCGGAGCTTGACGGCGCGCCCGTCGCCACCGGCAGGGCGATAAGCTGGGCGGATCCCGTAACGGGCGAGGCGAAGGACGCCGTCTGCGTGCTCATCGGCGACGTGAACGGCGACGGAGCGATCGACGATAAGGACGTCAAGCTCGTCAAGGACCATGCCGCGAAGAAGACGCAGCTTAAGGGCGCGTTCCTTCGCGCAGCGAACGCCGTGGCGGATACCTCGAAGCCCGGCTCTATCGACGTGAACGATATCGACGCCATCACCGCTCAGGCGGAGGGTACGGGCGCCGTGGACCAGTACGCGAAGACCTATCCCTATATGAACGAGCTTGCGGATGCGAGGCGCCTCAATCCCGACGCGCTCGGCTATATCACGCTCGAGGGGACGAATATCTCCTACCCCATCATGTACGGGCAGAACTGGTATTATAACGATCACAACATAAACAAGGCGAGCACCGGCCGCGGCAGCATCTACTTCTATTGGTCGAGGCCCAACAGGAACATAGTCATTACCGGGCATAACTCAAGGCAGTCCGGCACGATGTTCCATGAGCTGCACCATATTCAGGACAACGCTTCGAAGCTCAGCGATTACAAAAACAGGGTATGGTGCATCAACACCTACGGGCAGACCGGCTATTGGGAGGTCTGGGCCATGTATGAGGAGGGAGCCTTCCGCCGCGCGGAGGATTCCTCGCAGTACTTCAACACCTGCTGGCCGTACACGTTCAACGCCATGAACGAGCAGGACAGGCAGGAGTGGCTCGAGTATCAGCTCGGCAAGAACGCGCTCGGCTTCGACGCGAGCGTCTGCACGAGCGACAGGTTCATGACCCTCGTTACCTGCGGCGATAACCATTACGACGCAAAGCTCGGGGCAAGGCTTTACTTCTTCCTGCGCTGGGTGGGCAACGACTGATGATAGATAACGACAGTATAGAGCTCGGGCGGCGCGTGATAATGCGAAAGCCCCACGCCTGCGGATCGAACGAATGGGAGATCGTAAGGACGGGCGCCGATATAAAGATAAAATGTCTTGGCTGCGGCAGGATCGTGATGCTTGACAGGGGCGATTTTCTTAGGGCCGCAAAAAAGATCTCGGAGGATGAAAGTGACAAGGTACGATAAGGCCACCCGCAAGGTGTGCGAGGCGATGCATGAAAAGGAGCCCGGTTACAGGGCCGCGTCGAATATCGATTTTCTGTTTTTCATAATCGGGCTGGTGCTCGTGCTGCTCGCAGTGCGCGCGTTCGTGATAGAGCCCGTCAAGGTGGACGGTCCCTCCATGATGAACACGCTTCAGGACGGCGAAAGATGCATCGTCGAAAAGGCGAGCTACTGGTTCACGAAGCCCAAGGCGGGCGACGTCGTTATCGTCCATTTCCCGGACAAGGGCAATACCGCGTTTGTAAAAAGGGTCGTCGCCACCGCCGGGCAGACGGTGGAGGTAAGGTCCGAGCATACCGCCGATCCCGATACGCACGCCATGAAGCTGACGTGGCGCGTTTACGTCGACGGGAAGCCCATTGACGAATCCGCGTACAGCGACAATATGCTTATCGACGAGGGATGGACTTACATCCCCGTCAGATGCGCCGGCTCCGAAAACGGCGTCTACACCGTGCCGGAGGGCTGCGTTTTCGTTATGGGCGACCACCGCACCAACTCGAAGGATTCAAGGGACGTCGGCGCGATACCGCTTTATGACGTGGTAGGCAGGGTGCACGGCGTAATGTATCCTTTCAAAAACGCAAGGGGGATCCGCTGACGGATGGAGGAATACACGGTAAGAAGCACATACACGCGCGCTGAATCCGCGGCAAGAAGGGCCGCGGATATCGCCGTCGTGCTCATTTTGTGCTTTTTCCTTGTTTTCGTGCTGTTCAAGGCGGTGCTCGTTCCCGTGGAGGTGAACGACGAAAACGTTGCGGAGCTCCGCATGGGCGAGCTGCTGCTCGTCGACAGGGTGTCCCGCTTTATAGCCGATTACTCCGTCGGCGATATAGTCCGCGCCGATCTCGGCTCGGGCTGGGCGTTCTACCGCGTCGCGGCGAAGGGCGGTTCGCTCTATCAGGTAAGGGCGGGCAAGGCGTACCTTGACGGCTCCCTTATCGACGAGAGCGCATACGGCGGCGAATGGCCCGAATATGTCGAGCTCGACTGCGCCGTGCCGGAGGATTCCGTTCTGCTCCTGCCGGATAAGCGTCCCGCCGTTTCCGGGCTCGAGCGATATCTCGTTCCATACAGCAGCATCTACGGCGAGACACGCGTTCGCGTCGCGCCGCTGACAAGGCTTTCGTTCTTTATGTAAGACCGCTTCGGCCGCGGGCTTTTCCCGCGCCGGGGCTTTTTGTTTAAGGAGGCAATATGGCAGGACAACTCCCGTTCCTCATGGGGACTTTGTCGGTGCTTTATATCGCGGCGTTCGCCGCCTCGGGTTTTTCGATAGCAAGGCTGGCGCTCCCGAAGGACAGGTTCATGAAGCAGCTGCTTTTCGGCATGGCGGCGGGGCTTGTGATGCTCCTCTGGCTGCCGGTGCTGTTCGCCTTCATAATGGATTTCACGCTTGCGGCGCAGCTTCTGGCGCTCGCCGTCGCCGCCGCGGCGGGCATATGCTGCTTTGATTTCGGCAGGAAAAGGGCCAAGACCGGCGGTTTCGATAAAAAGAAGGATATCTGGCTCATAGCCACCGCCGTGCCCCTCGTCATAGTCGGGCTCGTGCTGATGGAGAACCATTATATAAGGACCGCCTCCGACGGTTCGCTCCACGTCGGCCAGTGCACTTACGGCGATCTTTGCATGCACCTTGGCTTTATCACAAGCATTTCGGTGCAGAAGACCTTTCCGCCCATGTACTCGATACTGCCCGATACGCGCCTCGGCTATCCCTTCCTCTGCGACAGCGTAAGCTCCACGTTCTACACGCTCGGCTCGACGCTCCGCTTTGCGACGCTCCTGCCCGCGTTCTACGCCTATATCACGGTCGCGCTCGGCGTATACCTTTTCTTTGAGGATTGGTTCAAGCGCTCCTCCACGGCGTGCGCTGCGACGCTCTTCTTCTTCGTCGGCGGCGGCTTCGGCTTTGCCTATTTCTTCGACAATGCAAAGACGTACGCGTCGCTCACAACGCCCGAAGCATGGGAAAACTGGTTCAGAGAGGTCTACGGGATCAATACGAGCATCAATTACGCTACCTCGCTCGATATGGGCAGGCGGCTGATGGAGGGCTGGTATAAAACGCCCACCAACTATGTCGACCTCGGCCTTCGCTGGGTCAACACGATCGCCGATATGCTCATCCCGCAAAGGGCTACGCTCTTCGGCTGGGCGCTTCTGTTCCCCGCGCTCCAGCTTCTGCGCCGCGCCGCGTTGGGCGGGGAAAAGAAGCTGTTCATATTCCTCGGCGTGATCGCGGGCGCAATGCCCCTCGTGCATACGCACAGCTTCTTCGCGCTCGGCTTGATAAGCGCCGCACTGCTTCTCATGCTGTTCATAAGGCAGACGATACGCCGCAAAGAGGGCGGCTGGAAGCTCCTCGGCTGGTTCCTGCTCTTCGGAGCGATCGCCGTGATACTCGCCTCGCCACAGCTCTTCGGCTTCACGTTCAGGCAGAGCAGCGCCGGCGGATTCATTAAAATGCAAAAATACTGGTGCAACGTATCCGATTCGTGGCTGTGGTTCTACATAAAGAACATGGGCCTGATATTCATATTGATGCTTCCCGCGTTCCTTGCCGCGAAGAAGGAGAACAAGCTGTTCTACGCCTCCGTGCTGCCAATTTGGCTGATCTGCGAATTCATCATATTCCAGCCCAACCCATACGATAACAACAAGCTGCTGTTCGTGTGGTTCGCATTCACCTGCGGCGTCGTCGCCGACCTTGTGATAAGGGCTTGGGCAAGGCTCCGCCGCCCGGACGGCGAAAACAAAAAAGCCCCCCTCGGAAGGAGGCTCGCCTGTGACGCCGCGCTCGCCGCGGTGATAGGCGTGACGCTGCTTTCGGGCGTGATGACGATAGCCCGGGAATACGTTTCGGGCGATCATGCGGAGCTCGAGGGGATAAAGCCTGTCTATAAGGAGAACGGCTACCAGGCCGTCACGCCGGAGCTTAA
Organism: uncultured Clostridia bacterium; assembly: GCA_947304365.1. Taxonomy (GTDB): domain Bacteria; phylum Bacillota; class Clostridia; order Christensenellales; family CAG-138; genus UBA3857. Next base: position 10,275 of record CAMZAY010000003.1, read on the forward strand.
CGAGGCGGCGGACTGGATAATGAAGAACACCGCGCCGGACGACGTGATACTCACCGCCACCAACCACAATAACGCAGTCGCCATGCTCACCGGGCGCAGCATAGTCTGCGGCTCGCCGACATTCCTTCATTTCCACGGGGTCGACTATGCGGAGCGGTATTACAGCGTGCAGCGGATGTATGAGGATCCTTACGGCTGCTTTGAAGAGCTCGCAAAGGAGTACGGCGTCGATTACGTGCTGATAAGCACTTGGGAGATGGGCGAGTACGATATCGAATACAGCTTCTTCGACAGCCTGCCGATCGTGTGGTCGAACGGCGCCACGAAGCTGCTCAAGGTCAGCTGATGCACTTAAAGTGAAAAATGTCAAGAGCGGGAAGATCTTTCTTCCCGCTCTTTTTTCTGCTGTTTTATTCCGCCAGCGCGAGCATCGCGTCGGCGATCATGTGCGCGTCGAACATAAGGTCCTCGATCGAGATCCGCTCGTTCGGCATATGCACGGGGGAGGGATGGCCGGGTATCTCGCAGCCGAACGCGACGGCGTTCTTGAACGCGCGCGCGTAGGTGCCGCCGCCTATCGCAAGGGGCGCGAGGCGCTTGCCGGAACGGGCGGCGTAAACGTCGAGCAGCTTCGAAACGAGCTCGCTCGTGGGGGGTACGTAAAGCCCGTCCTGCTGATGGACGTGCTTTACCTCCATGCCGAGCGCCTTCTCCTCGGCGGCTTTAACGTCGTCCGCGGAGAGGGATATGGGGTGACGAACGTCGATCTTGAAATCTCGGATGCCGTTCTCGTCCCAGTCGATAACGCCGGGGTTCAATGTCAGGCGGCCGGAGGCGTCGGTCACGTCAAGACCCATGCTCTCGCCGTGCAGACCCATGCCGAGCGCCTCGTGCATGCGGGCGGCCATAACGCCGTCCTCGCCCTCGAGGCCGAGCCTGTCGAGCAGCACGAACGCCGCCTGCAGGCTGTTTTTGCCGTCCTCCGGCATGGAGGCGTGCGCGTCAAGGCCGATAATGGCGACGGACGCGCCGCCGTCCTTTTCCTCTATCTCAAAAGTGAAATCGTCAAGCCCCGCGCTCTCCGCCGCGCCGCGGACCTTGTCTGCGGAAACGGGCACGAACATCTCCGTGCGGCCGGGGACAACGTTCGGCCTGGTGCCGGCCTTTATGCGGAGCCTGCTCGGGAAATGCTTTTCAAAGGTGGTGTGGAGAATGCCCTTTTCGGAATTGACGACGGGGTATTCGCCGTCCGGAGTGAAGGCGAGCGTGGGCGCCTCGCCGTGCTCCTTGTAATAGGCCATGCAGCCCCAGCCAGTCTCCTCGTTGGTGCCGAGTATTATGCGGATGCGGCGCTTCAGGGGAATGCCGGCTTCCTTTATCGCGGCGAGCGCATAGATCGCGGCGAACGCCGGGCCCTTGTCGTCAAGCACGCCGCGCCCGTACATAACGCCGTCGTCTATGACCGCGCCGTAGGGGGGATGCTTCCAGCCGGTGCCCTCGGGCACTACGTCGAGATGGCAGATAACGCCGAGCATCTCCTCGCCCTCGCCAAGCTCGACACAGCCGACGTAGCCTTCCATGTCGGTCGTTTTGAGGCCGAGATCCGCCGCGGTCGCAAGGGCGTGATGCAGCGCTTCGGAAACGTTCCTGCCGAAAGGCGCGCCGGGTTCGGCAGCCGCCTCGGTGCTGGGGATTCGGATGCTCTCCTGAAGGGAGGCGATCAGCTTCTCACGGTCCCGCTCGATGATGGAATCAACAAATTCGTTCATGGTCATATCTCCTTTGATTGATTTTGATCAGTTCATTGCGCCGAAGCCGCGTCCCACGACCTCCTGCGTTTCGATTATGGAGAAGAGCGCCTTCGGGTCGCGCTCCCTCACGATGAGCTTGAGCTTTGCGAGCTCGGTCGTTTTCACTATGCAGTAGACGAGCTTGCGCGGCTGGCCGGTGTACGCGCCCTCCGCGTGGATGTACGTCACGCCCCTGCCCATTTCACGGAGCACCTGCGGCGCGATCTCGTCCCATTCCTCGCTGATTATGAACACCGTCATATTGTGATTGATGCCGCGCATGGCGAAATTGTACGCGGTGTTGTTTATGAACATGGAGAGCATGCTCATAAGCGCGACCTGCACGCCGTAGGGATGGATCAGCGTGCTCATTATGATTATGTTGAAGGCGATGTTTATCGAGCCCGCGGGTATCGAGAGCCTGCGGTTGAGTATTATCGAAATGATGTCTATGCCGCCGAGCGACGCGCCGCGCTTAACGACCAGCGCGCAGGTCACGCCGATAATGGCGGAGCCGACTATCGCCGAGAGCAGCGCGTAATCCGGGCCGAGCCCGCCCGTGGCCTTGATCTTGTCCATAAGGGGCAGCTCGAAGAATATGGAGTAGCAGGCGGTGGCAAACAGGCTGAATAGGCTGAATTTAAGGCTTGCAAATTTGATCCCGATTATCGCGATGGGGATGTTAAGGCCTATCAGCACGACCCATTTGGGGATGTTCCAAAGGTAGCCGAAGAGCAGCGAAAGACCCGTAACGCCGCCGGAAAGGAAGTGGTACGGCTCGTAAAAATACGAGAGCACGCAGCAGTGCAGGAAGCACACGCAGGCGACGATCGCAAGCGTGGGGATATCGTGCCGCGGGATAAAGCGCTTCTCATACGGATTGAACGGCGACGGTTTGGTTTTCGGAGCTGAAGCTTTCATAGGCGGTTTTAAGTATCAGAACAGGTGCAGTACAAACTGGTTGAGTATCACGAACAAGCCGAGAACGGCGGTGTAGACGATAAAGATATCGAAATTGCGCTTCGTGATGAGCTTTAACATGAAGCGGACCGCGAAATAGCCGGAAACGCCCGCGGCGAGCATCGCTGTGAGCGTGCCGTACCAGGTGAACGAGCCCAGGTCGCCCTTTATCATATCGGGGATCTCAAGCACCGCGCCGCCGAGGATCGCGGGGATGGAGAGCAGGAACGAAAACTCCGCGGCGTCCTTCTTTTTTATTCCGCAGAAGAACGCGCCCGTGATGGTCGCGCCGGAGCGGGAAATACCCGGCAGCACGGCGACGCCCTGCAGCGCGCCGATAATGACGGAGTGGTACCATTTCATCCCGTCAAGGGAGCGGGTGCGCTTTATGTTGTACCGCGCGAATTCCGCGGCAAGGAGCATCAGCGAAGTCCCGAGGAAGCAGAAGCCGAGGAAACGCCCGTCCTCCGCCGCGTCGAAGACCTTTTTGAAGGTCACCATTATTACCGCGGTGACTGCCGTTGCGGCAATGAGCCAAAGCGTTTTCCACTGGATGGGCTTTTTGATGAGAGCGATTATCTGCTCGCGGTAGACGATGCATACCGCGGCGAGCGTCGCCACGTGGAGAAGCACCGTGAAAAGATGCCCGCCCTCCTCAAGGCCGAATATCTTTTGGAAGAGCAGAAGATGCCCGCTCGAGGATATGGGCAGGAACTCGCCCAGGCCCTGAACGAGCCCCAGTACGATGCACTTTATTATTTCGATTATTACGCTCAAAACAACGCCTCCGGACGAAATTGATCCATCTATCATATTATCATGAAATCCGGGATATTTCAAGGGGGGGAAGCGGAGAACGCGATCGTTATGTTAAAAAAGGCTCTGCGGCAGCAAACTGCCGCGGAGCCTTTCACGTCGGGTTTTTACAGCCCGTACAGCTCGGAGAATTTATCGGTCAGGTATTTGACGTAATACTCGGGATCGAAGCCCTCGCCGCAGGCGATATCAAGGAGCTCTGCGGGCTTTTTGATCCTGCCGTATTTGTGGATATGCTCGCGGAGCCAGTCGGTGATGGCGGAGATATTCCCCTCGCTGACGAGGCGGTCGGGATCGAGCTCCTTCTTCATGGCGTGGAGTATCTGCGCGCCGTAGGCGGAGCCAAGGGAATAGGAGGGGAAGTAGCCGAAGCTGCCGCCCGACCAATGGGAATCCTGCAGGCAGCCCTCCTTGTCGCAGGGGACGTCCACGCCGAGGTACTCCTTGTAGAGTCTGTTCCACTCCTTGGGCACGTCCTTCGTATCGAGCTCGCCGTGCATGAGCTTCTTCTCTATCTCATAGCGGATCAGCACGTGCATGGAATAGGTCAGCTCGTCGGCCTCCGTCCTTATGAGCGAGGGCTCGGCGCGGTTGACGGCGCGGTAGAAATCCTCCGAAGTTACACCCTCGAGCTCGTCGGGGAACATTTCCTTTATCTTCGGGAATACGAGCTCTATGAACGCCCTCGAACGGCCGATAATGTTCTCATAGAAGCGGGACTGCGATTCGTGCATGCCGCAGGACGCGCCGCCCGCTATGGTGGAGCCGATAAGCTCGTCCGCGTTGCCCATCTCGTAAGTGGCGTGGCCGCCCTCGTGAATGACGGAATACATGCTCGATTCGAGCGCGTTTTCGTAATAATGGGTGGTGATCCTCATGTCGTGCTTGTTGAAGCCCGTCGTAAAGGGGTGCTCCGTTTCGCCTATCGAGCAGTCGTCGCGGTTTATGCCCATCACCTCCATAAGGTAATCGGACAGCTCGCGCTGCTTCCAAACGGGGTATTTCTTGTGCAGGAAGCCGTTTTCGATCTGCTCCTTTTCGCCTATCCTGTGGATGAGCGGCACGAGCGCGGCCTTTATGCGGTCGAAATACTTGTCGAGCACGTCCTGAGTGAAGCCCTCCTCGAATTCGTTGAGCCAGTAATCGTAGGGATCCTTCTCCGGCGCGGCGTATTTCGCAAAGCGCACGGTGTAATCGACGAGCTTTCTAAGATACGGCTCGAACATGGGGTAATCGGACTTGACCTTCGCCTCATGCCAGGCGGAGGACGCCTCGGACAGAGTGCGCTGATACTCGACGTATTCCTCCATGGGGATCTTTCTCAAAAGGGTCAGCCCCTTCTGGGCTTCCTCCACCTCGCGGCGGGTGATCTCGTCAAGCTCGCCCGCATGCTCGGTAAGAAGATCGAGCAGCTCAAACGTCTCCTCGTTTACGGAGAGCTTATACGTGATCTCGGTAAACTGCGCGATCGTGTCGGAAAAACCGGCGATCGCGTTCTTCGGCGCGGCGGTCTCAAGATCGTAATACATAACGCCCATCGCGTGGCTGTATGCGTTGAGCAGCTTGTTCTTTTCCTTAAAGGTTTTTACGGCTTCGTTGAGTTCCATATTCCCATCCTTTCGCCCCGAGGGGATTTTTTTCTTGAATTTATTATAATTCCGCCCCGCCGCCGTGTCAAGGACGGGCGCGGAACGAAAGCCGCCGCGCGCGCATATTTTACAGCATGATCCGATCCCAAAGGGAATAACGGGAGGTCTTTGAATTGGAAACGAGTTTACGGCTCAGGGATCTGAGCTTTTCATATCACGAGCCCCGCCGCGAAACGAAGGCGATAGAGGGGCTTTCGCTCGAGGTCGGCAAGGGGGAGTTCGTTGCGATAGTCGGCCCGTCCGGCTGCGGAAAGACGAGCGTGCTTTCGCTCGTCGCGGGACTGTACGCGCCCTCGTCGGGCGAGGTGGAAGTGCTGGGCATGCCGCCCGCCCTTGCGAGAAAAAGGATAGGCTACATGCTGCAGAGAGACGAGCTTCTGGAATGGAGGACGATCGAGAAGAACGTGCTGCTCGGGCTGGAGATAAGGCGCGAGCTCAACGGCGAAACGCGCAAAAAGGCCATGGAAATGCTTGAAAAATACGGGCTCGGCGAATTTCGCCGCCATTATCCGAACGAGCTTTCCGGCGGCATGCGGCAGAAGGCGGCGCTGATAAGGACGCTCGCAGCCTCGCCGGAGCTCCTTTTGCTCGACGAGCCGTTCTCCGCGCTCGATTATCAAACGCGCATCGGGCTCGAGGAGGAGGTCCGCTCCATCATAAAGCAGGGCGGGTACACGGCGCTCCTGGTCACGCACGATATTTCGGAGGCGATCTGCATGAGCGACCGCGTGCTCGTGTTCTCCAAGCGTCCGGCGCGGGTCAAGCGCGAATTCGTTACGGGTCTTGCGGGCAGCGCGATCGAGCGCCGCGCCGATCCCGGCTTTCCCGTGCTTTTCGACAGTATTTGGAAGGAGCTTAAGAACGATGAGCGCGGAGCATGCTGATTATTTAAGGAAGCTGAAGCGCCGAACGAGGCTTACCCGCGCGCTGAGGACGGCGCTGTTCATACTCCTGATACTTGCGTGGGACGGCGCGGGCAGGACGGGGCTTCTCGACCCGTTCATCATTTCCTCGCCGCTGCGGGTCGTCAGGACGGTCGCCTCGCTTTACAGGGCGGGGGAGCTTTTCGGACATATCTTGACAACGTTCTATGAAACGGTCGTCGGCTTCGTGCTGGGTACGGCGCTCGGCGTGCTTATCGCCGCGGTGCTCTGGTTCGTACCGCTTTTCGAGAGGGTGCTCGATCCGTATCTCGTAGTGCTCAACGCGCTGCCCAAGATCGCCCTCGGGCCCATTCTCATCGTATGGGTCGGCGCGGGGCCGGAGGCGATAATCGCAATGGCGCTGCTCGTATCGACGGTCGTTACGGTAATGACCGTCCTCGCCGGGTTTATAGAGGCCGGAAGGGACAAGATGAGGCTTTTCGAGACGCTCGGCGCAACGCGGACGCAGGCGTTTTTCAAGGGCGTGCTGCCCGCCTCCGTGCCCACCGTAATGAGCGCGCTCAAGATCAGCGTCGGCATGAGCTGGGTCGGCGTGATCGTCGGCGAATACCTTGTTTCAAGGCGCGGCCTCGGATATCTGATCGTGTACGGCGGGCAGGTGTTCAAGCTCGACCTTGTAATGGCGAGCATCGTTATACTGTGCCTGCTCGCGGCGATCATGTATTATGCCGTGGCGTTTGCGGAAAAAAAGATCGGAGCGAGATTCGGCCGGCAATAAAGCTTTACACCCGCCGGTCAGAAGGGTATAATGGATAAAGACAAACAACAAGGGGGAGACCGAATGAAGCTCTTTCAGCCAAAACTCTTTTCTTGTCTTAAGGATTACAGCGGTAAAAAGCTCGTC
>CAMZAY010000004.1 GCA_947304365.1 uncultured Clostridia bacterium
CTTAGACCTCTCGATCCCTGCGCTTGATTTCTCCCAGAAGCTATTGACACGATCGTCTGCGCCTGAGGTCTTGAAAAGCCGATAGTATTCGGATATAATTTTCATGCAGGCGCAATATTATCAAGCGGGCTCAGGGCTCGGATCTGTTGAAAGATCAGCGCAAGGCTTTTATTCTAAAGACAGGGAGGGCACAAGCTATGAAGATCGATCCCGGCACGCTGGCGGTGCTCTTTCCGCTGCTGCTCTTGCTGCTCGGCTTGGGCTTTATCGTGGCGATCGACACGTATATCGGACGGAAGCAGAGGCGAAAAATGCTCGTTATCGTCGTGCTGTGCCTCAGCTTGATCGCGCAGAATATGTGGGAAAACGCGCTGTTTGTCAGCCGGTCGAACCTGGCGCTGAAGAATATTCTGTCCGCGTACGGCTATTCCGTGCGGCCGGTGATACTGATCCTCTTTCTCTGTATCATCTCGCCGGAAGGGAAAAAGCGGCACTGGTGGGCGCTGGCGGGCGTCAATGCCGCGCTCTATTTCACCTCTCCCTTTACCGGGCTCTGCTTTAAGATACAGGAGACGAATTTCGTCGCGCTGCGCGGCCCACTGGGGTTTACCTGCTTTCTTATAAGCGGGCTGCTGCTAATCGAGCTGCTGATCCGTACCATTCTCCGCTATCGGGAGACGCGAAGGATAGAACAGCTGATCCCGGTCTCCGTGGCGCTGATCATCGCCGTCTCCGTGGCGCTGGACGTGAGCATGGCAATGGAACAGCCGGTGGCCTTTCTGACCATCGCCATCGTTGTCGGCAGCGTGTTTTACTACATCTGGCTCCATTTTCAGTTTGTCCGTGAGCATGAAAAAGACCTGCAGGCTGCGCAGCGTATCCAGATAATGATGACGCAGATCCAGCCGCATTTTCTGTTTAATTCTTTGAACACCATCCGAGCCCTATACGCCAAGGATCCTCCGCTTGCCGACAAGACCCTTGAGAATTTCGGCACATATCTGCGGCAGAATCTGGAGTCCTTGAGCCAAACGGAATTGGTCCCGATCACCAAGGAACTGGAGCATACCCGCCTGTACGCGGAGATAGAGGTGCTTCGTTTCCCGAACGTCCGGGTGGAATATCAAATCGAGGATGACAGCTTCAAGGTCCCCGCGCTCTCTGTCCAGCCGCTGGTCGAGAACGCGATCCGCCACGGAGTGCGAAGCCGCAAGGACGGTTTGGTGACGGTTTCCACGATGCGTGAGCCCGGTTTTCACCGTATCACGGTCCGCGATAACGGAGTGGGTTTTGATCCGGAAGAAACTGAGGCCAAAGATGAAACGCATTCGCACGTCGGCATCCGAAATCTTAAAGACCGTATAGAGAAGATGTGCGGCGGCACGGTGACCATAAAAAGCGAGCCGGGGAAAGGCACATGCGTTACGCTCCTGATCCCCGACGAGAACGAAGGAAGCATAAAGGAGGTCCGTAAATGAAGGCGATCTGCGTTGATGACGAGCCGCTGGCCGTGGAATACACGCTCGGTCAGTGCGCGCTCCTGCCCGAGATCGAAGAGGCAAAGGGCTATACGGATGCGCTTTCCGCTCTGGAGTGGCTCCGCGATCATTCGGCGGATATCGCCATCCTCGATATAAATATGCCGGAGATAGACGGCATTACCCTCGCCGCAAGGATCAAGCAGGCGCACCCGGAAACGGCCATACTGTTTCTGACCGCATACAAGGAATATGCCTATGACGCCTATTCCGTACACCCGAGCGGGTATCTCCTAAAGCCAGTTTCGCAGGAAAGGCTGGCGGAGGAAATACGCTATGCGTGCAAAAAAACACGGAGAGCATCCCATGCGCACGTCTTTATCAGGACCTTCGGCACGTTCGATGTCTTAGTGGACGGAAGACCGATCGGCTTCAGGCTGTCTAAGGCAAAGGAGATCCTCGCCTACCTCGTAGATAAGCAGGGCTCGGGCGTCACGCGGGCGGAGCTGTTCGCCGCCGTTTGGGAGGACAGGCCGTATGACCGTAGCATGCAGAAACAGCTGGATACCTATATCCGCTCCCTCCGCGAAACGCTGCGGGAATACGGCATATCCGAGATCATGGAAATGGATAAGGGCGTCCTTCGCGTCAATACGGACACATTTGCCTGCGACGCGTACCTGTTCTATTCCGGCGACAGCTCTGCGGTCAACGCCTATCGCGGAGAGTACATGAGCTCCTACTCCTGGGCAAGCATGACGGAAGCGCTCATGTTCTGGAGAAAAGCAAACAAAAACTGAAGCCAATGAATAAAAAACACGCCGTTCCTTTCGGAATTATTCTGAAAAGGGCGGCTTTTCTTTGGACATCCTTTGGACAAGCCGTGATAACATATAAAATTAAGATAGTGATGAAATGCTGTCGGATCAGGGCTGCTCGGTTCTCAAAAAGCAGCTGATTATCACAATACTTTTTCAGGAGGTTTATATGAACACAGAAAACAAGTTGGCAAGGCTCATGCGCAACACCGGCCCCGCAAGGTTTTTGATCCCCGCGGGTATCATCCTAATCATTTTCGGCATCATACTGCTCGGCTTCAAGACGGATAATTACGTCGAGACCGAGGGCACGGTAACAAAGGTAGAGCAGTACCTTGATCATAACGGCGAAGAAACGCAGACCGTTTACGACGTCGATTTCGAGTACACCGTCGATGGCAATCAGTACACCGGCAGCTTTAACGGGATAGGCAAATCCTATGATGTCGGCGACAAGATCAAGGTCTTCTACGATCCCGAGAACCCCCAAAACACCACCAATTCAAAGACCGGCATTATCCCGCCCATCGCCATCGGTTTGGGCGCTCTCGCCTTGGTCGGCGGTATCCTTTCCGCGGTAAAGGCCTTCAAAAAGTCCAAGGAGCTTGACGAGCAGATAAAGGCCGCGGGCGGTTCGCTGACCATCGAGCCCCTGCCCAAGAGCCAGCTCACCGAATATTACGTCAGCTACGACGGCCAGATGTTAAGGCCGGGCTACATAGTCGAGGACAAGGCCCGAAACGTCGTTTACGAGGCCAAGATGGAGAAGAACGCTCTTGTAGGCGCAAGGCAGTTCACCTTCACCGATAACAAAACGGGCAGATCGGTCGATCACGAGGTCGGCCATACCCTCACCCAGAGCTTCAATGACGAGCTGTTCTCCGCCAAGTCCACGTTCAAGTTCGACGGCGAGAAGATATGGGACGTGCTGCATTCCCGCGGCATCCGCATCCAGACCAACCTTATAAGCAAGTTCCCCAACATGGTCTACACCATCGGCAGAAACGGGCAGTTTATGGCCACCGTTGAGACCTGCGGCAAGTACGTCCATGAGGAGGACGCGGCCGAGCACAAGCTCAACATTCCCCTTGGCAAGTACTATTACCGCGTTTGGACGAACGAGACCGACCTTGCGGATCTTTTCCTCACCGTTTTTGCCATCTCCGAGACGGAGCAGACCGTGGTCGAGTGATTCTTCAAATAAAATACCTGCTTCCGAGATTATTCATTCCTCGGAAGCAGGATGATCAATGCGGGCGGGAGGCTTGAACTTATTATGAACAAGAAGAAACAAATCGCAGGATCGGTCGTTATTGCGCTCGTTGTGATGCTGTTCACGTTTCTTCCCGCTTGCGCGCCTCAGCCCGCCGGGCCCATTCCGGAAACGGAGCCGATCTCCTATACGGATGCTTTGGTCGGTTATCTCGGTCCCGAGGGGACGTATACGCAGGAGGCCTGCCGGGTCTTCTTTGACCGTGAGGGCGAATACATACCCTATCCCGCGGTAAGCGATGCGGTCGAGGCACTGGTGGAAGGCTCGGTCGATTACGCCGTTATCCCGCAGGAAAACACGATCGGCGGGGCGGTGATCGACTACGTGGATACCTTTCTCGGCAGCTTTCCGGTCCGCTGAACCGGTTCGTTTATAACAGCAACACTGTATCCGACAGAAAGGAGAAGGCCGTATGATCTCTTTATTGATCGCCTTTGCGGTCCTGCTGTTGGGTTATCTTCTATACAGCAGAGTAACTGAAAAGATATTCGCGCCGGACGGCAGGAAGACTCCCGCCGTTGAGGTAAATGACGGTGTGGATTGCGTGCCGATGAAGACGTGGAAAGCCTTTCTGGTACAGCTTTTAAACATTGCGGGTACGGGGCCGATCTTCGGCGCACTCATGGGCGCGGCGTTCGGACCCGTCGTGTTTTTGTGGATCGTGTTCGGCTCGATCCTCGGCGGCGCGGTGCACGACTACATGAGCGGTATGATAAGCTCCCGCCATCGTGGCGCGTCGATCGCAGAGCTTTCGGGCACTTATCTCGGCAGCGCGGCAAAATGGATCATGCGGATATTCTCTGTCGTTCTTCTGGTGCTGTGCGGCGCCGTGTTCGTAACGAGCCCCGCGGGGCTTCTCGACAAGCTGACGCCGGCCCCGCTGAACGGCACCTTCTGGTCGGTCGTCATACTTGCCTACTATCTCCTGGCAACGCTTCTTCCGATCGACAAGCTTATAGGCAGGCTGTACCCCGTGTTCGGCGTGTTGCTGATCGTGATGGCCGCAGCGGTGATCGGAGGGATCCTGTTCTCCGTCGGGAAATATCAGATCCCCGAAATATCCCTTCAGAACCTTCATCCCAACGGGACGCCGGTCTGGCCCTACATGTTCATGACCGTGGCCTGCGGCGCGGTCTCCGGCTTTCATGCCACCCAGTCGCCCATGATGGCCAAGTGCATCCAAAGCGAAAAAGACGGCCGAAAAGTCTTCGGCGGCGCGATGATCGCCGAGTCGGTCATCGCCCTCGTCTGGGCGGCGGCAGGCGTGGCCTTTTACGGCACGACACAACTATTGAGCGACGCGCTTGCAAACGGAGCATCCAACGTCGTCTATGAGATTTCGACCGGCGTTCTCGGAACCGTTGGCGGCATACTTGCCGTCGTGGGCGTCATTGTCTGCCCCATAACCTCCGGCGATACCGCCTTCCGCAGTGCGCGCCTGATATTGGCGGAGATATTCCGTCTGGATCAGAAAAAGATAAAGAACCGGCTTTTGCTCACGATCCCGCTGCTTTCCGTCGGCGGACTGCTGACCTGGTTTGCAGCCGTGAACGACAACGGTTTCCAAACCATCTGGCGTTATTTCTCCTGGAGCAATCAGACCCTTGCCATGATCGCGCTGTGGGTCGCGACCGCGTATCTAATTAAAAAAGGCAAATACCGTTTCGGTTCGCTCATGACCGCCATTCCCGCGGCGTTTATGACCGCCGTAAGCCTTACGTACATTCTCATGGCGAAGGAAGGCTTAAAGCTCGGCCGCACCGCCTCTTACGCGATAGGCGCCGCTGCGGCGGCAGTCCTGCTCGCCGTCTACAGCGCTGCGCTTTTCAAAAAGCTGCGGGAAAGCACCCGGAAGGATCAAAGGGCTCTCCCGCCAGCCGGGATCCATTTAAACAGTTAATAAATCAAAGGATGTGACAATATGAAAAACTCGCCCATCAAAAGGATCGCTTCTCTTATCATCGCGCTGCTGATGTGTTTAACGGCTGCGCCATCGGGAGCGCTCTTCGACACGAAAGCGGGATCTCCCGCTCCCCGCACGGAGAGCGCGGGGCAGGAGCCCATGGAGCTCGTCTTCCCCACGGAAACAGCCAAGTCAGGCCATTATATCATGACCTTCACCCCGCTCGGAGAGAATTTTGCGGAGTACTATGATATGACCGCCTGCGTCATGGATGCGGAAGGCAACACGATAGGTCTTTACACTATGGGCTCCTACGGCCTCGATCCCTGGGAGCCGAAGGTAGTCGACGCTTTCTTAAACTCCGATCCTGTTTCCATAGGGATCAACTGCATGTATAAGCTCAACGGGGAGGACTACTGCGAGCTCGTTTACGAGGGCGATTTCGAGGAGACCTGCTTTGATAAGCTCGCCTCGGCCGTGAATATCAACGGGCTTGAGATCGACTTCTGCAGGTATTCCATCGAATGCGTTTCCCATAACGACGGCACGCTGCCGGGCATCATGTATGTGGATGCGGACGGCAGAATGCTCCGTCAGGACAAGTGCTGCATGATCGGCAGCGGCTTCTTTACAAACGAATTTACCGACTCCAACGAGGAATATGAGAACGACGGCTGGTACGCCATTCGCGGGAACCTCGCCGGTGCGAATAAGGTCGACGCATCCTTCTACTTTCACGGAAACGTGAACCTCGTCCTATGTGACGGCTCGGCGCTTGAATGCAAAAGCTTCATTCTTGAAGACGGCGCTTCGCTGACGATCTGGCAGCAGCAGGGCGGAACGGGGAAGCTCACCCTTTCCGGCGAAAAGGTCACGGGCATCGGGACCGGGGACCAATGCTTCCCCGCGATCCAGGTCGAAGACGGCGAAAGCCTGACCATCAACGGCGGGATCATCGACGCCGAAGGCCAGATGTTCTGCGCCGGCATCGGCGGCAGGTTGGAGCATCCAAGCGGCGCGATCACCATTAACGGCGGTACGATCACCGTGGTCAGCGGCAGCACGAACGACTCCGACCTTCGTAAGGGCGGAGCCGCCATCGGAGGCGGAGGCGGCTGTCCGAACGGCCCGATCGTAATAAACGGCGGCATCATCAACGCAACCATGGGCGCGTTGAGCTTTGCTGCGGCCATAGGCTGCGGCGAAACGACCGGCACCGGAAGTCCCATCACCATAAACGGAGGCAGCATAAATGCTGTCGGCGGAGCTATAGGTGCCGGCTGGAGTGGCACATGCGGCGCTATTACGATAAACGGCGGCAGCGTAGTAGTTGATGCATACTCCCGAATTGCGATCGGCGGCGGAAAAAACGGTCCCATTACGATCACCGGTGGTTATGTCGAAGCCCGTTCAGAATATACCGGAGCAGCTATAGGCGGCGATGATCATGTCGGCCCCATCACGATCAGCGGCGGGACGGTCGTAGCTATATGCTCCAGCAGCTCCGCTAACTATCCCGGATTAGGAGCGGCAATCGGCGGCTGCGGCGGCCATCACCCCAGCGGCGGCGGCGTGATCACGATCAGCGGCAAGGATACCAACGTTATCGCCATAAGTGAGGACGGCGCCGGCATCGGCAGCGGCGGCTGCTTCCGCGACGTGAACGGTGTCCTGACCGGCACTGGCGCGGAGAACGCCGGCACCATCACGATAAATGATGGCTTCGTTTTTGCCATGTCCACAAAATCCGGCGCAGGCATAGGCGGCGGCAACGGCGGCAACGGCGGAAATATCACGATCAACGGAGGTTACGTGATCGCCTACGGCGGATCGGCCGACTTTAACTGGTATATTGACGGAGCGTCCGATACATCCGGTTCAGGCGCTCCGGGCGCATCCGACGATCTGATCAACAGCTACATGGAATCGTATCTCTACGACCTTATCGCGGACGCCATCATCAGCCTGATCTTCTCCAGAGATTACAGCGGCGCAGGTATCGGCGGCGGCAGCGACGGCTCGGGCGGCGTCGTCAGGATAAACGGCGGCATAGTCGTTGCCCGCGGCGGCAATAACCAGAGCAGCGCCATCGGCTGGGGCATGAACGCCTCCGGCGTCGATCTGGAGATATACGACGGCGCAAAGGTGACTTACGGCGTCTGGCAGGATGACGAGATAGTTCTCGCGGGCGTTACCGACGGTGTCGATCAGGAGCAAAAAGCAAGATCCAACAGCTACGCGAAGATACAGCCGGGCGACGTCACCGTGAGCTTTGAAGTCGGCGGGCATGGCATAGCGCCCGAACCGCAGACGGTGACGATGGGGCAGACGGCAGTGCGGCCTGCGGATCCTCAGGCCGAGGGCTTCTTCTTCGGCGGCTGGTTCACGGATGATACCTTTGCGGAGCCCTTCGATTTCAGCGCTCCCGTGATGCAGGATACCGTGGTTTACGGCAGATGGCTGAGGGAGTTTGAAATTACGATAAGCAAGGTCTGGGCGGAGGGGGCGGAGCTGCCCGCTTCCGTCACGATAGACTATACCAACGAATATTCTGCGGAGGGAAGCGTTTCCGGCTCGCTCGTGCTTAATGCCGAAAACGGCTGGAGCGGGACGATCTCGCTCTCCGAAATAAGCGTGCTCCGTCTTTCGGAGCAGGTGCCCGAGGGCTTTGCGGCCGTCGGCTGGGCGCTTGAAAATATAGCGGAAGCTCCCATCCCGCTCGCCGGGGAAGCTCCCGAGCAGGCTGTTCTCGATCTTAGGAACCCTGCGGCGCTCGGACTTTCGCCCGATGAAACCGCCTCGCTTTTGAGCGGCGCGGGCGTGATAAAGCTCACGAACGCAAGGACTCGCATATACTCCGCGTCGATCGAATGGGATATCCCCATGGCCAACTACAAGCCCGCGGAGGTGACGGTCGTCCTTCAGCATAAGGAGGGCGGCGCGTGGGCGACGATCGAGACCCGCGTACTTAACGATAACAACGAGTGGCAGGCCGATTTCTCGCCCATCTCCGAAACGGAGGGGATGGACGCCCTTTACCGCGTTCGCGAGCTCGATAAGGAAGGCGCGCTCGTCTTAAGCGTCTCCGACGAGGGCGGAAGCGAAAACCCCACCGCGGTCTATCATATCGAGCCGTGGAGCGACACTGATCTGGATATGACCTATGACGTCACCTATCGCGCCGAGGAGGGCGGCAGAACGGTCATCACGAACTCCGCGGGCAGATACTACGGAGTAAAGATCGTTTGGGAAGCGGATGAAGCCTATATCCCCGAGGAGGTCAAGGCGGCCCTTTACAGGAACAGCGCGGCAGTCGATCATATCACATTGAACGCGCAGAACCATTGGGAGGGCGTTTTCGAGGGGCAGATGGACGAGGCGGTTTACAAGATCCGCGAGGATAACTCCGACGGAAGCACTGTCTATATGACGGGCGATCCGATCCCCGCCTACGACTCGAGAGCGCGCTATAATAAGGCCGTTTTCACCGTCACGAGGGACGGTATAACGAGCATTTACGAATTCGACGTTTCGATCGAGGTCGATGAAGAAAACCACGTGACGACTTTGACCAACACCCTTTACGGCGTGATATTCCCGGTCGTAAAGGAATGGAACGTGCCGGAGGGCAGTCCCTGGCCTGACCGTGTTTATGCGGTGATCGCGGTGCTGCAGAAGCGCACCATCGTCGAAGGGAACGCCGTGTGGCAGGACGTTGAAAGGCTCCGGCTCGCAACTGATCAGGGCTGGGACGGCGAGTTTGCGGCGGTCCCCCTGGGCGACGGCATAAACGAAGAAGATTACCGCGTCCGCGAATGGATCCGCTGCGAGGAATACGGCGCATGGAACGATACGATGATCGATCCCGGTTCGGACGATCCCGAAGCAGAAGGCCGGCTGATGCTGACGCTCGAGGACGAGGATAACCTTACCCATCAGGCGCCGCATTTCCATTGTCAGAACAGGTATTATTCCGCCGACGGATACGTTTATACCGACGCGAGCTTCACCGTTTCCTATGAGCGGGACGCTGAGGGGCGCTTTGTGATACACAACACCTTGGACGGCGTTATCTCCGTCAAAAAATCATGGGTGGATAATGAGGACAGGCCGTTTGACGGTCAGAAACCCGAGAGCGTCAGCGTCGTCTTGCAGAAGAAGAACGGCGAAGCGTGGGAGAACGTAGGCGAGCCTGCCGAACTTAACGAGGGGAACGGCTGGCGTTATGCTTTCGATCTCACGGAAGAGATCGATCTTGACGACTTGGCGGCGGAGCTTGCGAATTACCGTATCCGCGAGCTCGACCCAGAAGGGAAAGTGATCTATGCCGCGGAGGACGAGGACCGTCCTGCAGGCGCTGAAAACTGCGTCATCTTAGGCGGCGCGGAGCAGGCGGCCTTTACTGTCTCCTATTCGGTCGGAGGAAGCGGCTCGATCGTAACCGTTACGAACAGAGCGGCAAGCAAGATCACGATAGAGAAAAAATGGGATATCGACCTTGAAAAGAAGGATCGCCCCGATAGCATCGAGGTCGTGGTACAGAAGAAAGCGGCGCTCGGCTGGGATACGGTAAAGCTCATAGAGCTTACCGCCGATAACGATTGGAAAGCGACCGTTGTCTTGGCGGACTATTCCGAAGACGAATACCGCGTGCGCGAGCTGTGTGAGGAAACGCTTTTGATCGAGCTTGGGCAGCAGATCCGCGAGCTCATGGGGCAGGGCGGCGAATACTATGACGCCCTTCTCGATCTGCTTACGACGACTGGCAAGCCTTTCTTCGACAAGCTTCCGGAAAAGCTCCGCGTCGCCGCATACGAGGGCTATTCCGCTCTTCTGAAGGCGCTCAATTCCACGCCGCTCAATTTCTATAACGACCTGATGCAGGCGCTGAACCTTGCCTCTTCCGGAGCGCGCGTCGTAGGCGATAAATCGGATCAGGACCTTATCGGCACCCCGAACTTCGTCACCTACCACGTCAAAGAGTATGAATCCGTTCTTTACGGCGGAACGGTCGACGCCCATATCACCAAATACAAGGTATCCTACAAGCATGAGGGCGCCTCCTTCACTATCTCCAACAAGGCGATGCTCGAGATAGACGCCGTAAAGCGCTGGATAGGCATAGGCACTGACGACGAGGATATGCCGGATTCCGCCTGGCTTATACTCATGTGCAAGCCGAAGGACGGAGCGCTCGAAAACGCGCAGGGGATCCCCGGCGTGGGCGACCTTACCGGGATTATGGACTATGAATTCCCCGTTTTCGATGCGGAGAAGGGCAAGGATGCGCTTACACTCCTCAGTGAGCTCACGATAGGCGTAGATCTGAGCATTGTCGATAAGCTTTGCCGTGCGCTCTTCGGGGTGAAGATACCGAGATTTGCCATAGGCAAGGCGAAAAAGGATAAGGATTGGAAGGTCGAATTCATCGTTGATAAATACACCATGGGCGTCCCGCTCGAATATAAGGGCGCCGAGCTCTCAAGCGAGATCATAAGGCAGATATTAAAGTACTGCACGGGCATAGACATTCCCATATCCTATAACCCGTTTGACGACTATTTCAGCATCCCGACAAAGGCGATACGCTCCATCAACGGAATCACGAATCCCTCCGATCTATTGGATCTTTCAAAGCTCTCGGGAGCGGCACTTGCCAAGGCACAGACGCTGACGATGGACGATATAAGCAACTTCGGGTGGGATACGCTGCTTGACGACTATCACCTTATGGCGAACGTCATAAATGTCAAGATCGACTGGGAGAGTGAGGATGAAACCACCCTTTCGGGCAAGAAGATATGGGCGGAAGATGCCGAGGAGGCCCGCCCCGAAACGCTCCTCATCCATATAAAAAACGGCGATACGGAGATCGCGGGCTCGCCCATCACGCTCAATAAGTCCGATTTTACGGGCGCGAACGAGTGGACATGGACCTTCGAGCTCCCCGAGGGCGCGGATCCCAAAGCGGTGTACACCGTTTCCGAGGAATACCCCGAGGGCTTCGAATATAAGGACGATTACACCTGCGAGACCGACGGGCTCAATATCACCAACACATGGCATAAGGATACCTTCACCGTATCGGGGCAGAAGATATGGAGGGACGATAACGACAGGTTCGGATACCGGCCCGAGACCATCACGGTGCGCCTCTTTGCGGATGGCGAGGAAGTGGGTTCCGCATCCACGACCAGGGAGGGCGAGTGGAAGTATTGCTTCCCCGCGGTGCCCAAGTTCGCCGAGGACGGGCATATGATCGTGTACACGATCGCGGAGGACGAGGTCGAACGCTACATCGCCAAGGTCGACGGCTTTAACGTCATAAACGAGTTCGCGCTCGTTCCGCCGACAATAGAGGCTGTAAGGGCGGAGCTGCGCATTCGTCCCGAGGCCGACTCCCGTGCTGACCTCAGGTTTATCTATACGGTGCATTTCAACGATTCCTTCGTTGATTACCGTGGGAACACCTACGGCCCCAATGAGAACGCTTATAAGATAGACCGTTTCTGGAGCGTGCTCTCTTCGGGCGGCAGGAGCGTTACGGTCGAAGGCATAAACATATTCACCATGTACGAGGCTGCGGATGGCGAGGATGACGCCAACTGCTTCACCTTCACGGCGGTGCTCGTCGGCATGAGGCCGGAGAACTTCGACGCGGAAGTTACTGCGGTGCCGTATCTGACTTATTCCATGGGCGGCGTTTCGGCTACCGTAAGCGGAAACGGCATAACGGATTCCGTAAACGGCGCGCTAAACGCCGACTGATCGACAAAAAGAGGAGGAAATATCACATGAAGAAGTACACCGAACCGGAGCTTGAGATCGTGAGCTTTGAGATCGAAGACGTCACCAATTTCGGAGGCGACAACGAGATCTCCGCGGGCGAGCTTTTCCCCAACTGGCAGATAGATTGGTAACGCAGGAAACGCCGCTTCATCGGGCAAAAAGAAAGCGCCTGCATTAGGCGCTTTCGATAAGGGGATGCCGGAAGTATCAAGCGTTTGCCTTTCTTCTGTTGTTCAGCACCAGGCCGATCACGCAAAGCACGAGCACGGCGGCCGCTGCGCCTATGAGCCATGAAACGGCGCTGCGGTGCGCCTGCTGCTTCGCCTCCGTAAATGCGTTAACGCGGAGCGATACGTTCTCTTTGAGGTTCGTATAGAAGAACATGTTGTCGTAGATATGGAAGCAGCCGTCGGGGAAAACGTCCAGCACCTTCGGGTAATCCTCCGTGCTGACGCCGGGCACTATAAGCGAGCCGCGGGCCTCGTCGATATAAGCCCCGCAGAAGCCGGGGATCGGCCCATCCTCTTCGGAGAAGACAGCGCCCTTGTTGAGCGAGCTGTCGGCGGCGGTACCGTCGGTCCTCCAATTAAGGGGATTGATGGAATAAGTCTTGACCCCCTCGGGGATGATTATGGAGCCCGTCACATTGCCGTCCTCGCACTCATAGCAGATGACGGAGCCGATATCGCTTTCCCCTTTAGCGGGGACTATCTGGGGATACGCCTTTATATCCTCGTCCGTGATCCTCCATCCGATCGCGTAAACGGCGACGAGCTGCCCCGTAAGCTTTTTCCCCTCGGCAGCATTGCCAAAGTATTCCTTCAGGAGCTCTATGCACATTTGTGCGCCCTGCGAAAAGCCTGCGAGCACGATCGGCCGGCCGTCGTTCTCGTTATCGAGATAATACCTGAACGCGGCGGAAACATCGAGATAAGCGTTCTTCGTCGCCTTATCGAAATCATCAGCGGAGAGCGTATACGCGCCGATGGACATCTGGCGGTAGTAGGGCGAATAAAGACGGCACGCATCGGAGTAAATGCCCATCTCCGCGTCGAGCGCGCTTATAAAGCGGCCCTTGAGCTTATCGTTGAGGTCCTCGGAGTTCGCGTAACTTCGCGTATCCACCGTCGGGCAGACGATGAAGAGATCCGCGGGCTTATCCTCGCCCTCCCGATGATACGCCCAGTTGGCAGCGTCGGAATAATCGAGCGGCTCTGTAAAAGACGGAACGCTCTCAGCGGGTTCGGCAAACGCGGGCAGGGCGAAGCAGAGCAGCATTATAAGGGCAAGAAGCAGGAATGATCTTTTCATTTTCGGTCCCTCCGATCGGGCGTTGTTTTACAGCGTCATTATAATATGACCGGCGGCTCCCGTCAATATGGCGGGAGCGGGTTTTAAGGGGACCGAGCGCCCTATGCGGCTTTCAACACAGTATTGATAAAGTGAGGAGACCTTGAGATGAAACGAAAGTCAATAACGCTTATGCTTTTCCTCCTGATCCTTTTGCTGCCGCTTGCGGCGTGCAGGGGAAACAGTTCGGCAGCCATCCCGTATTGGGAACCGGATTCCCCGGCAATGGAGTCCATCATCTCCTTCGTCAGCGCAGTCACCGATGAAAAGAGCGAAAGCTTCGTTCCGGAAAATAAGCGGATCGCCGTGTTCGATATGGACGGTACGCTGTACGGCGAAAGGTTCCCGACATATTTTGACGATTGGCTGCTCATCCATCGGCTCGCGCATGACAGCTCATATCAAGCCGCGGCGGAGGACCGCGCTTGGGCGCTCGCCGCGGAGGAGGCGCTTTTGAGCGGCGAGCCGGAGCCGGATTCACCGCGCTCCGGAGCGCAGATGGCGGCCGAGGCATTCAAGGGCTTCACGGTGGAAGAATACCGCGCCTATGTCAGAGCTTTTATGGATGAGCCCGCGGTGGGGTTCGAAGGAATGACTTACGGAGAGGGCTTCTTCCTGCCGATGGTCGAGCTCGTCAAATACCTTTCGGAAAACGGCTTCACCGTCTTTGTCAGCAGCGGTTCCGAGCGGAGCATAGTCAGGGAGCTGACCGCGGATGCGCTCTCCGAATGGATCCCGCCCTATCATATCATCGGAAGCACCTTTTCACTTGAAGCGGACGGGCAGGGCGATACGGAGGGAAGAAAGTACACCTATAAGCCGGGGGATGACGTGAGGCTTGAAGGGAACCTCGTATCGAAGAATCAGAAGATGAACAAGGTGACGACCATAATAGACGAGATAGGGGCTTACCCGCTTCTGGTATTCGGCAACAGCTCAGGCGACATTTCTATGGCGCAGTACGCAGTGCAGCATGGAGGAAGAGCTTATATGCTCCTGTGCGACGATACCGAACGCGATTACGGCGATCTTGAAGAAGCGGCCGAGTTTGAAGAGATCTGCCGCTCACTCGGAATCTTTACGATATCCATGCGCGATGAGTTTGAAACGATCTACAAGCAAGGCGCGGTGAAGACCGAGCAGGCGCTGCAGCCCGCGGCATAAAACGTTCTCCAGTCGAACGAATATCCATCCCCTTTCTTGCCTTTGACACGAGGTTTTGATAGAATAAGAAAGAAAAAGCATGACCTGTTTGACTGCATAAATGATCCTCAACATCGAGGGCTGTGCCTGACCACGCAGCCCTCGTTCTTTATATGCAAAACAGATGAGTTAGATGAATCACCAATCGGTGTTTCCCGCTCCGGCGGCATCGGGTCATAGGGCTCGGCCCTTGCAAGTTGCCTTTACGAACTTTGTGACGGTGCTCGAAAACGATCCGCGGCTCGAGGGCGCCATACGACTCAACGAAATGAACGGCAGAGTCCACATAGTCAAACCTCTTGGCTGGAAGAGAGAGAAGGACGGCGCGATAACCGATACCGATATCAACTACATCCGCCTTCTCATTGAACAGACCTATGGGCTCGTTGGAGAGAAACCCGCGGTATCGGCAATCGATATCGTCGCCAACGAAAACCGCTATCATCCCATCAGGGAACTGATCTGTTCGTTCGATTGGGACGGTAAGGAGCGCATACGGTATGTTCTCCATCATTTCCTCGGAGCCGAGGTTGCCGATTTGCTTACCTGCGCGGATTGCGGGCACAAGCTGTGGTTCCACGTCAACACGGTGAACAAGGCGATAAGGTTTTTTTCCTGCTCGAACTATGTGAAGGACTACCGCGGCACCTGCCCGACAAGGCACTATATCCGCGAGGATGCGCTTTACGAGGTCGTAAGGCTTGAACTCCGCAGACTCTCCGCCTTTCTGCAGGAAGACGAGACTGCCTTTGCGGAGCTGCTTTCAAAGAAGACGGGGGAAGAAGCAAGAGCCGAACGCACCGTTCTTGAGGGAGAGCTTCGCAAAGCGCGTCAGAGGAAGGAGCTTGTTGCAACCCTTTACGAAAAGCTCTATGAAGACAACGCTCTCGGCAAGGTGACCGACGAATGGTATTCGCATATGTCGCTGAAATACGAGGTCGAACGGGCAGAGCTGAAAGCGAAGATCGAAGAGCTCGAGCGTAAGCTCGCCGGTATGCGAACGGCGGCGAAAAACAATGAGTATTTCATCCGTGCAGTCCGCCGATTCATGGAGATGGATACGCTCACTGCTCCGCTGCTGAAAGAGCTTATCGACCGCATCGAGGTCTCTGAGGTTCAAGGCAAAGGCAAGAACCGCACCCAGCGGATCGTTATCCACTATCGCTTCGCAGGATACATCGACCTTGAAGAAAACTACGTCGAAAGCAATTTCAAGCAGGACACCAGACAGGGAGTTGCCGTCGAATATGTCCCGCACGCTGCGGGAGAGTAACACATAGTTCTTGACAAAAGAAAAGCGAGTATTGACGTTAAATCCGTTGTCAATACTCGCTATGGAGCGGGTAAAGGGACTCTGAACCCCCATTTCGCAGCTTTTTGATCGCTTGCGGACTTGAGTGAGCGAAATGAAGAATTCGGTTGGCGCCGAATTCGGGGTCCATCGTTCTTGCTCTGTACGAAAGGGGCTGTTGCAAATGCAAGAAAATTGCAGGCAACAGCCTCTTTCTTTACGC
>CAMZAY010000005.1 GCA_947304365.1 uncultured Clostridia bacterium
CACTCACCGAAGCCGGCACCACCCCCACCGCGCTGGTGGGCGTGCCGTCGTCGCCGTTTCGGTGCATTGCGACGGCAAGCTCCACGGAGCGGAGCACGTTTTCCTTCGAGATGCTGCCGATTATGAAATTGCCCTTTTCAAGCGACTCGGGCCTTTCGGTAGAGGTGCGGATCGAGACCGCCGGGAAGCCGAAATAATCCGCCTCCTCCGGTATGGTGCCGCTGTCGCTCACAACGCAGTAGGCGTTCTTCTGGAGCGAATTGTAATCGGCGAAGCCGAAGGGCTTGAGGCTCCTTACGTTCGGATGGAACTCGAAGCCGCGCTGTTCGATGAACTTCCTGCTCCTCGGATGCGTGCTGTAAATGACGGGCATGCCGTAAACCTCCGCCATGGCGTTCACGGCGTTCATCAGCTCAAAGAAATTCTTTTCGATATCGATGTTCTCCTCCCTGTGGGCGGAAAGGAGTATGTATTTTTGCGGCTCGAGACCGAGCCTATCGAGTATGTCGGAAGCGTTTATCCTGTCGATATTGGCGTTAAGCACCTCGCGCATGGGGGAACCCATCACGAATACCTGCTCCTTCTTCACGCCCTCGGCAAGGAGGTATCTTCTCGCGTGCTCGGAATAGCAGAGGTTGACGTCGCTCGTATGGTCGACGATGCGGCGGTTGATCTCCTCCGGCAGATTCTCGTCAAAGCAGCGGTTGCCCGCCTCGAGATGGAACACGGGTATCTTGAGGCGCTTTGCGGGGATGACCGCAAGGCAGGAATTCGTGTCGCCCAATACCATCAAAGCGTCCGGCTTCTCCTTTACCATGACCTCGTACGAGCGGGCGATCACGTTGCCGAGCGTCTGCCCGAGGTTCTCCCCCGCCACGCCGAGATAATGATCCGGCTCGCGAAGGCCGAACTCCTCGAAGAATACGCGGTTAAGCTCCCTGTCGTAATTCTGGCCCGTGTGGACGAGCACCTGATCGAAATACCTGTCGCATTTCTTGATTATCTGGGAGAGCCTGATTATTTCCGGTCTTGTGCCGATAACGGTCATCAGTTTAAGCTTTCTCATGTTCCGCTCCTTTATTATACGTTCTCGAAAAATGTATCGGGATGCTCCTTATCGAATATCTCGTTCGCCCACATAAGGGTGACGAGATCCTCCGTTTCGGAGAGATTGATTATCTCATGCGTGTAGCCCGGAAGCATGTGCACGGCGGTGATCCTTTCGCCGCTTACGCGGAATTCAAGCACCTCGTCCGAGCCGATGCGGCGCTCCCTTATGAGCCCGCTGCCCGAAACGACGATGAACAGCTCCCATTTGGAATTGTGCCAGTGCCTTCCCTTCGTGACGCCGGGCTTTGAGATATTTACGGAAAACTGCCCGTGGTCGACGGTCTTCAATACCTCCGTAAAGCTGCCGCGCTCGTCGGTATTCATTTTAAGATCGAACGCGACGCGCTCCTTCGGAAGATAGGAAAGGTACATCGAGTAGAGCTTTTTCTCGAAGCTGCCCGGCGCGATCGCGGGCATAACGAGGGTCTCCGGCTGGGACCTGAACAGCTCCAGAAGCTCCACTATCCTGCCGAGCTTCGCCTTATGCGTAACGGGGCAGTACGAAAAATCGCCTTTGGGATCGGGCAGCGGCGTCAGGCCGTCGTACTTTACGCCGTTCACCGTTTCGCCCTCGCCGGGATAGAAGCAGCGGTGCTCCTTCCCCTCTATCGCACAGAACATCTCCTCGACAAGGTCGTCGATGAAGAGGAGCTCGAGCTCCACCTCGGGATCGTTGACCGTTACCGGGAGCGAATTCGCGATATTGTGGCAGAACGTGCCTACCGCGGAATTGTAGTTGGGGCGTATCCATTTCCCCGCAAGATTCGGGAAGCGGTAGACCAGCGCGCGCACGCCCTCCTTTTCGGCATAGCGGAAGAACGCATCCTCCGCCGCCCTCTTGGAAAGACCGTATTCGCTCCTGCCGAAGCGCCCCGCAAGGCTTGCCTGCGCCGATGAGGCGAGCATGACCGGCGCCTTGTTCCCGTGCTTTTTGAGCGCGTTCAAGAGCTCCTCCGCGGCGCCGAGATTCCCCGGCATATAATCCGCGGGATCCTTCGGGCGGTTGACCCCGGCGAAGCAGAACGCAAAGCCGCATTCATGAGCGAAGCGGTCGAGCTCCTCCCGGGATGAACCGATATCGTACTCGAATATCTCGCCTATGCTTATACCGGGGCGCGTCCTGTCCTTGCCGTCGCGGACGCATTTAAGCGCCTCGACGAGGTTCCTCCCCGCGAAGCCCTTTGCGCCTGTGACGAGTACGTTGATGCGTTCCATTATTTACCGAGCCTTTCCCTTACGTAATCGACTGTAAGGAGCTTGTTTACGACGCCCTCCTCGTCGAGCAGCACCGTATTGCTGGAGGTATAGCTTTCGCCCTCGGTCACGGTCTTGCCCTCGACGAAGTATTTGTCGTAATTCAAGTCGCGGTTGTCCGCGGCGACGCGGAAGTATCTGCCCATATCGACCGAGCGGAGCCTTTCCTCCACGGTCATGAGCGTTTCGTACTTCTTCTCGCCGTGCCTCGTGCCGATTATTTTGACCTCCGTCCTGCCGAAGAGGCGCTGTACCGCCTCCGCAAGCACGCCGATCGTGGAGGCGTCGGATTTCTGAATGAACAGGTCGCCCGGCATGGCGTTGAGGAACGCGAAACGGACGAGCTCCACCGCCTCGTCGAGATTCATAAGGAAGCGGGTCATTTCGGGATCGGTCACCGTTATGGGGCTGCCCGCGGCGATCTGGTCCATAAAGAGGGGTATGACCGACCCGCGCGAGCACATTACGTTGCCGTAGCGGGTGCAGCAGATGACGGTCTGCCCGCGCTCCGCTGCGACGCGCGCGTTGGCGAAAACGACGTGCTCCATCATCGCCTTGGATATGCCCATGGCGTTGATGGGGTATGCCGCCTTATCCGTCGAAAGGCATACGACCCGCTTTACGCCCGCGTCAATAGCGGCGTGGAGCACGTTGTCCGTGCCCTCTATATTGGTCTTTACCGCCTGCATCGGGAAGAACTCGCAGGAGGGGACCTGCTTCAGCGCCGCGGCGTGGAACACGTGGTCGACGCCGGGCATTGCGTCGCGGACCGACCTCGGATCGCGCACGTCGCCGATGTAGAACTTTACCTTGCGGGCATGCTCCCCGTAACGCGCCTGCAGATCGTGGCGCATATCGTCCTGCTTTTTTTCATCGCGCGAGAAGATCCTTATCTCGCCTATATCGCTCGTGAGGAATTTCTTTAATACCGCGTTCCCGAAGGACCCCGTGCCGCCTGTGATCAAAAGTGTTGCTCCGCTGAATTCGGACATATTTATTATACCTTTCCCGGCAGGAACGCCGTTTGTTTTTTATTGTAAGCGGTCTGCTTTACCGCGTATTATCCTGATCAGATCGACTATATTGCCCGGCGCGAGGCTCCTTACCATAAGCGCGTTGTTCGGGCGGAAGGGCCTTATTATGTAGCCCATTACAACGTTCGTGAAGAACTGCGACAGTATCGAGGCCAGCGCCGCGCCCATTATGCCCATAAGCGGTATCAGCGCGAAATTGAGCGCCACGTTCATCAGAGCGCCGGCAAGGTTGATCAGCCAGATGTATTTCTGATAGTTCTTCGCAAGTATCCATACGCTCCTTACGCCGCCGCAGTAGGAGAAGGTCGTGTACCATACGACCAGCCTCAATACCCTTATCGAATCGGCGTAATCCGCTCCGTATGTCAGGAGCACCATGGGCTTTGCGAGCAGCGTCATTGCGACGCTCTGCAGGAGCGACAGATATATGACGATGCAGTAAGTCCTCGTCATGTTCTTTTCAAACCTCGGGATATCCTCCGTCGATTCGAGTATGACCGGGCTTGCCGAGTCGATTATCGCGGTGAACACGAACGAGGTTATCACCGCGAGCGTTACCGCGGCGGAGTATATGCCCGTCGCCTCGTCGCCGATCATGTGCTTGAGCATTATGCGGTCGGTATGAGCGAAGATCGTTATCATCATGTTCGATATGATGAAGAAGCCGCTCCTTTTCAGCATGCTCCCCGCCCTTTTGAACGAGAAGCTGAGCCGCGACCTTCCGATCGCAAAATAGCTGATTATGAGCGCGATCGCTATAACGAGCGACTCTATGCTGCTTGCGGCGGCGAACCAATAAACGCTCTTTTTGGTGACGAGGAGCAGTATCTTATAGCCCGCCATCACCATGTACGCCCCGAGCGCCGCGACCGAGGTGTACTTTGACAAAAGCTTTGACTGGAACCAGTATTTGATAAGGTCGATCGCCTGGAACAGGAGCAGCGTGCTGTACAGCGCGCAGACGACGATGGTCTCCGTATCGCCCTTATTCGAGATGAAAACGAACGCGTTTGCGCCGAGCATGCAGAGTATCGCCGAAATAATGCTCGACCCTATGGCGGAGCCCATTATCTCGCCCTGATGGTCGGGATCCTTAACGAGCTCCCTGACCAACGTGGAGTTGAAGCCGAGGTACATTATCGGCGCGACGAACGATACCACGGACGCGGCATAGTTGAGCTTGCCGTATCCCGACGGGTGCAGGTACCTTGCGCTGAGCGTGCCTATCACGAACGCAAGCACCGACTGTATGACCTTGCAGACGATTATCCACGAGGCGTTTTTAACGACCCGGTTGAGTTTCATTCGTTATCCTTTATCGAGCGTTTCCCCGAAAGGAAAAGCCTTAAATGCCTTTCGGCGACCTTTGTTTCGGTAAAATTGTCTGTTAGCAGCTTTGAGGCGCTTTCGACAAGCCCTTCTGCAAGCCGTGCGTCAAGCGAAGCGCGCATCGCCTCCGCGATCGAGGCGGGGTCCGTAACGTCGCAGAGCAGGCCGAACCTGCCTTCGCCCAAAACCTGCGGCACTGCGCCGGAGCTTTTGCCGCCTATGCAGACGACGCGCCTTGCCATAGCCTCAAGAAGTATGTTGCCGAAGGTCTCCTCCAGCGAGGGATGCACGAGGCAGGTCGCCCCGTCGAGCACGCCGAACACCTCGTCGTGCGAGAGGCTTCCCAGAAGCTCCGTGTTTTTCATAAGCCCCTCCGCCTCCATGGAGGCTTTCCACTCCTCCGTATATGAGCCGATGAGCTTAAGGCGCGCGTCGGGGCGTTCCTTCAGAAACAGGCTGAACGCCTTAAGGAGCGTGTGATAATTCTTGCGTACGTTCGTGAGCGACTGGCTTATCGAAACGAACACGGGCGAATCGGGTCGTTTTTCCCTGTTCGTAATGATAAAACGCTCCAGTATGGGGTTGGGTATCAGCGTGACCTCGTTTTCGGGATACGCGCCGAGTATCTCGCCGCGGGTGTATTCCGAATTGGCTATGAAGCCGATCTTCTTCTCCCCCATCACCTTTTTGAACATCGCGTGGCTCATGCGCCAGTAATAGGCGTTTTTCACGCCCTTTGCGATAGTCATCAGATACGGGCACCAGTCGCGCACGGAGCAGTAAACGGGCAGCCTGTCGACGAACGCCTTTGCCGCAAGCGCGTATTCGTAAGTCCACTGTGCGTGGAGCACGTCCATCGAGCCGAGCTCCTTTTCGATGCAGTCCCGTATGCGGCGGTGCATGCGGTATCTGCCGAACCCCCTTATGCGGAATCTGCCGGGGAGCACGATGAGCTTGATGCCCTTCCCTTCTATCGTAACGGTACCCTTCCCGAACGGATCGGAGGTGATCACCGTCACGGTATTGCCCGTCTTCAAAAGCCCGCTGACGTATGCCGTTACGGATGACGCCGTGGGGTTGATATGCGGCGCCTTCCCCTCCGGGAAGTATTCCGGTATGCCGGAAGGATCGAACGGACCCGCTACTCCTATCCTCATATGCCATCCCCCGTAATGATGTCCCTGAACGCCTCGGGCGTGTTCATGTAAAACAGCTTTTCAAGCTCGGCAAAAGGTATCTCCTCCGCCGGGCGTGAAACGAATCCCCTGAGCGCCTCCGCGGCGGTCTCGATATCCCCGCGTTCGTCCAGTAAAAGCGCGGCGGGGTATTTTTCAAGCGCCTTCACGCTCTTGTCCTCATCCGAGGAATACGTCGACACTATCCTTTTTCCGAAGCCCATATACTCGAACACCTTGGAGGGCGTGAGGTTCGGGTTCCTGTTGCCGAGATTGAGGAGCAAATCCGCGCCGCGCACATAGGAAAGCGCTTCCTCGTGCGGGAGCCTGCCGACGACCTTTATCCTTTCATCCCTCGCCGCGAACGAGTTGACCGGAGCCGAGCCCGCGTCGCCCACGAAGGTGAGCCTCCAATCGGGTGCGGCGGCCTTTTCGAATACCTTTAAGAAGAATTCCGGCGAGCGCATCTCCCCCGCGAGCGAGCCGACGTAAACTATATCGACTCCGCCGGTTTTATTCCGCTCCCCGCGTTCCCGCTCCTTAAGCAGGGGGATATCGAGATAGACGAACCTTTCCTTTAACGGATCGCCCTCGAAAACGAGCTCATGATGGGCGCGGTTCGCCTCCATGAACACCGCCTTGTCGGCGTTTGAAAGAAGCTTTTTCTCCCATTTGAGCGCCTTTCGCTCATAGGTTTTGCGGCTCATGCCCTTCGGAAGATACCCTCCCGTAAGCGCGTCGAGGAAATACGGATAAAAGCGCATGCCGGGATGCTTCTTTTTGAGCCTGTGCCCGACGATCACGTTCGAGATCGGCATATGCACGGCGATCACGGCGTCGAAACGCTCCTTTTCGTAAAGCCTCTCGGCTAAGCGGAGCGTCCTTTTCGTGACGACGGGATCCACCCAGGGCCATGAGAAAACGAACGGCAGCTGCTTCAGCTTGTCGAGCGTGCGAAGGAGCTTAAGCTTCCTTCGCTCCGCAGGCGTTTTGGCTTCCTCGTTCCTGTATATGCCCGAGAGCACCGCGCCTCGCCCGACCCTGAAAACGCGCTCCTCGCCTTCCTCTTTAAGACCGTCGTCATAGGCGATGACGGTGGTCTGCCAATCGCCGGGCAGAGCGTCGAACACCTGCTTTACGCATATTGAATTGGGCGAAGCCTTCGGGTAATACCTTCCCGTCAGCACGAGCAGCTTCTTCATTTTCTCCCCTTAAGGCGTTTTTCCTCAAGCGTTTTTGCCATCAGCGCGAAGACCTCCTTCGCGATCTCATCCACGTCCCTGTCGCCGGTCTCCACGGTGTGGGCGAAGGGAAGCTCCCTGACGAGCCCCGCGATCACCCTGTTCTGCTCGCCGATCTCGCGGGCGGAAAGCTCCTGCTTGCGGCGATAGACGACCTCCGGATCGGCGCTTAAATGGATTACGACGTCCGGCTTTGCGACAAGCCCGAGGAGCAGCTTCCTGAACGGGTAGATAAGCTCCCTCGTCGTGGGCTGGAAAAAGTGATCGTAATAGTACCTGTCGAACAGCACGAGCACGTTCTTCCTGCGGCAGCGGCGAATACGGCGGTTGCCGAGCATGAATTCGAGCGTGTAATAGAGCACCACGAACCATGAGGCGAGCTTGCTTATAAGGCTGCGCTTCTTGGGCTTTTCGGAGGGCGACTCGGCGTTGAGCTTCCCCTTCATCGAGGAGAAGCCATGCCCCGTTTTGAGCTCCGGCAGTATTTTATACCGCATGTGATAGACCGTCGTATCGGCGAAGAAGGGCGCGAAAAGCTCCCTCTCCCGCTTTATTATCGTGGTCTTTCCCGAGCCGTCCGGCCCGACGAAAGCGGCAAGCATACCGGGCTTTCGCCTGCCTTCCGCAGCCTTTTGGAATATGCGGCGAATGCTTCCGGTCGTGTATTTGAGCGGGTGCTTTTTGAAAGCACAGCCTTTAAGCCCGCCGCCGAGCCTGTCGGCGCCTTCGAAATCGCCCGCGGCGATCAGGCTGTTCAGCTCCTCCGCCTTTTTGCCGAGGGGCGCAAGCACTTTAAGGAACTTATCGCGCCCCGATGAGGCAAGGCTTTTGAGCCTGTTGTGATATTTTTCCCTAATGCGCCCGCCGCCCATGTATTCCTTGACGGAAGTGACCGCCGCTTCCGCGCCGGCTGAGGCGACGCGTACGCCGTTATGGACGGACGTATCGGACAATACCTCGGCTCCGTCCGCCCATTCGACTCCCCTTATTGAGAGCCTTGTCCAGAAATCGAGCTGGAGAGCGACCGCGTTTTCCCCGTCAAGGCAATAGCACGCAAGCGTGAAAAACCCGTCGAACGCGCATTTTTCGATGCAGTTCCAGCCGAGGGAGCGGATAAAGCCGATAAGCGCGTCCTTTATATCGGCGCGGTCCGCGATGAAGATATCGATATCGCGGCCCGGCTTTTCGGGCAGCCCCTGCCATCCGCGAAGCACGCAGTAAGGAACGCCCTTCTCTTCAAGCGCCGCGAAAAAGCCCGCTGTGAAATTTGCGACCGTGCTCCGTTCCGTCATAGATCATCGCCTTTGCCGAAAAGCAGCCTTTGGGCTGTATCGGCGGTCTCGTCCAAGTCGTCATACTTAGGCAGCATGAGTCTTGCCGTTTCGGCGCCCGCAAGCGCCGCCGCGGCTGTTTGGCGTATCGCGTCCTCAAGCCCGCTCTCCGCATAGCGCGAGCGGGAGAACACTTCCTTCGACCATGCCATATTCTCAAACTCTTCAAGCATTATGCCGCCTGCGATACGTGCCGTTTCATCCGCGCTCATCGGTTCGAGCGCGGGACCTGACTCCCTTTCGAGAAGGTACACGCCCGATATGCGCCTCGCCCCGATCTCGGCGGAGCAGGAATAGATCCTTTCAAACGGGAGCACGCGGTACGGCTTTTTGCCGAGCAGGCGCGAAACGCCGCGATTCAGGGAATCGGCCGCCGTGCGCTTATTGAACGAATCGTATTTCCTGATGCTGATCCTCGCCCTGTGCGGGAGCGGGAAGACCCTCCCTTCGCCGATCACGCAGAAGTCCTCCGCAGCGGCGCCGAAGCCGCGTTTGGCAAGCAGCCCCGCTATGGTGCTTTTGCCCGAGCCTCCCTCGCCTAAAAGGAGCTTCGCGCCGTCCCCCGACTTGACGGCGGAGGCGTGGAACAGCGTCATGCCGTTTTCAAGGAGCTTTATCTCCAATGCTGCGAGGAACGCGTTGTGCAGAAAATCGGTCAGCGAAGCCTGCCATTTGGGCATGAAAGCGGGGTTGATAAGCTGAAAAGCGTCGCGCTTTACCGGCTTGTAAGGCAGGAAAAGGGTGAATCCGTCGAGCGAGGGCGTCATTTTAAGTCCGCATTCCCGGCAGGACGCCCTGAGCCTTATCGCGTCCTCCGGCGCTTTGCCGCTTTCGATGCGGACGGCGATATCCGCCCGCCCCTCGTCGGCGCATTCTATAAGCCCGTATTCCTCGCGCAAAAAGCCGTAAAGCGCGTCCGCTTCCGCCTCGAATCGGATATTCAGCTTTCCGACCTTGATCATCATGCGATCGAAACAGCCCTTTCGTTCAATAGTCGAGCTCCGCGTCATATGCGGAGTAGGGCAGGCTCAATATGAACCACAGATAATAGATGCCCACGAATTCGCTCTTGAAGCCGGCGATGAACACCGGCACCAGCGCGATAAGGTATATCTGCCCGAATATGCCGTAGCTCTCCGCACGTTCCCTTACGCATTTAAGGCATTTTGCGAAGAAGCGCGCCATGAGCCCCGCGCCGACGAGCCCATAGCCCGAGAGTATCGCCGGGAAGAACAGCTGACCGTTCGCGATCGTCGGCAGAGTGCCGTTCAGGAGCGCCTTTACGGACTTGTCCAGCGCGCGGTAATTCGAGGCGATACCGCCCACAAGGGATTTGAAATAATAGCCCTGCAGACCGTTGCCGCAGCCTATTATGGGGAATTTGAGGAATATCGCCCAGTTGCCGATTATCGGTATCATTCGCGAGGCGGTGGACTGGTTCTGCATATCGAGCACCTTCGTGCGGAGAAGATACGAGAAGTTGAAGCCCAGCACCGAATCAACATACTCAAGATTATTCAGCATAAATATGCCCGCGCCCATAAGGAGCACCGCCAAAAGACGCACGCCGAAATTCCTTGTCCTGCCGAAGAGGATGAAGAGTATCGCCGTGCCGAGCGAAGCGAATGTCAAAAGGTATGCCGTGGTGCTCTTTGTGAATATGATGACCGGTATCCACGCAATGAACTCGGCAACGGCCGCCGTCGGCGAATCGTACCTTGTTATGAGCCTTGCGGCATGCACCGGGATGACCACGATGCCTATGAACATCGCCGCCCAGGAAGGCTCCCAGAACGTGAGCGCTATCTGCCTGCGGAATGTGTTGAACGCGAAAAACTTCGCAAGAGTCTTATAAACGTCGGTTATTATCGGTATCCCCGCGAGCGCCGCGATCTGAAGATACCCGACGACGAGCGTTATCCTCGTGGACAAAAGCAGGCACTTGAAAACCGAGTCCCTGCCGATATAGCGGAACGCCGCCTTCGAGTACATCATAATCAGCCCGTACTGCACGAAATCGAGCAGCATCTTGGCTGCGGCGACGTAGGGGGAATTGCCGTTGAACCTGCCGAAGGTGGAGTTGACGTAGAGCGCCATCACGAAGGATATCGCCGCGAACACCGCGACCATCTTCCAGAAGACGTTTATCAGCGCGCCGGGGCCGCGCCCTTTTTCGCCGAACAGAACGCCGGGATCCGAAAGGCAGAGTATAAGGCCGAGAACGTGAAATATCAGGCTGAGGTATTCAGCCTGTGCCCCCAAGACGCCTTTGATCGGGGTGAGTATCGCAAGCATGCGGAACGGCAGACAGATTATAAACGCCTTCGCGATGCCCTGCTCTAACGATAGACCGCCTTTCAACTGATCGACCTCTTATTGCTCCTTATCGGGCGCGCCGCCCGAGAGTACCTTTAAATGCGCGCGGCACATTGCCTCTATGGTGTGACCCTTTGCCGCGTCATACGCTTTTTTGCCGAATACGGCCCTCTCTTCGGGATCCCTTGCAAGCCGGGCGATCGCTTTAGCCATCGCTTCCGGATCCTCCGAAGGGACTATCAAGCCGTTTTCGCCGGGAGTTATCAGCTCCCTCGCGGCGTTCGACATATCGGTGGATATGACCGGTACGCCGTGCGCCATCGCCTCGTTCACGACGAGGCCCCATACGTCCCCCCTTGTGGGGAATACGAAGATATCCGCGGCGCTGTAATATGCGTCGAGCTCCCTGCCGCGCTTGAATTCGATGAAGTGAAGATCATTAAGCCCGTTTTCTTCCTTCGCCTTAACGAATTCCTCCGGCGGTTCGCCGCCGACGATGTAAAACCCTATGCCGCGGTCCGAAAGCGCCGCCGCCTTCAGAAGCACGTCGCTCCCCTTCACGGGGCTGTATCTTCCGACGTTCAGAACGACGGTCTCCTCCTTAATGCCGAGGAGCTCCCGCGCCTCCTTTTTATCGGGGTGCGGCGCCGTCATGTCGCTTTCCTTTAAGGATGAGAACGGGTAGCGGAATATCGCGTTTTCATCCGCGCCGTATTTCATGAAATACCTGTCGCATTCCTTAGAGGTGCTGAAAAACCCCTTCGCGCCCTTTACCGCAAACTTTTTGAGCGCGCGCTTTACAAAGCTCTCGCTCCTTACGAACGCGCCGTCCGCCTCGATATAATAGCGGCGCCTGCGCATCCGCATGATAAGCACGGCAAGCAGCGTCGTGGGCGAGGCGAGGTTCGAAACGATCACCTCGTCAAACGAGCGGTCCCTGACGAATTTCCTTATGCCGGGGCAGAACGCGCTGTCGACCGCGGTCGAAACGCCCTTCAGTATCACGCCCCGGAAGCCGTCGAACGAAAACCGCTTCCATGATTCGTCGCGCTCGTCCGAAGCTCCTTTTTCAAATGTTACGGTCAGCTCGCAGCTTTTGCCGAGCTCGTTGAAAAAAACGACCCTGTACGGGGAAGGTATGTTTGTCAGAAAAAGCAGTTTCATACGCCTTCGCCGCTCCCGAAATAGACCTTGAAGTACCCCGCCGCCATAGCTTCCTTTGTGAAGAGGCGCGCCTCGATCGAAGCGGGGAGCCGCTTTATGCTTTCGGCAAGGGCGTTCACGTCCCCGGCGGGGACAACGTCGCCCGCCGTCCTGCCAGCCGCTTCGCCGCTGCCGCCCGTATCGTACGTCACGACCGGCGTGCCGCAGGCGAGCGCCTCCAGATTGGTGGTGGGGAAATTATCGTCATAGGTGGGGTTTACGAAAACGTGCGCCATGCTGTAAAGCTGTGCGAGGGTGCGGGCGGAATCCGTCCTTTCAATACCTATAACGCCGTCGGGGAGCGACCCGATCTGCTTTTTCGTAAGCCCCACGAGCACTATCGCGTATTCCTCGGGATCTAAGAGCGCCCTGAGCTTAATGAGATCGCCGAGCCCCTTATACGCGCTCCACACCGAGGCGACGCCGAGGACGGCCTTCCTGGTCCCCAAATTGAGCCTTTCGCGCATATCGCCCTCGTCGGGATGGAACACGGCGGTGTCGATCCCGTTCGGTATTACGAAGCACGGCCGGTCTTTAAGGAACGATCTTGCGGCAAGCCCCGCAAGCCATTTCGACGGAACGACGAGCGTAAGCCCGGGAACCGAAGTGAAAAGCGATTTTTTTAGCTCCCAATTCCTGTGCGAGCGATCGACAAGGCTTTTGGGGTATCCGGAGATATCGGGACAGGAGCCGCAGCCGGTCTCCCATTTTTCGCACTTCGCCGAGATGCAGTAGGCGCTGTGCCCGGTGAACGCCCAACAGTCGTGCAGCGTCCATATCACCCTTTTCCCGCACGATGCAAGATAACCGAACAGGAGCTTTACGTTTATGTAATAGCCGTGGATATTGTGGATGTGGATGATATCGGGATCGAACTCCTTGACCCATTTAATGAACCGCTCCGTCGCGGCGCGGCTGCCGAAGCCCGAAGCGTCCGAAAGCCGCGCTTTGAGCGCGTGAAGCTTTACGTCGGTATCGGAGCCGATCCTTACCGCGAACCTTTCGCAGTCCTTCGGCACGGCGTTTCGTCCATATGCGATTTTGACCTCGTGCCTGTTTTTTTCAAGCGCCTCCGCAAGATCGGTGCAGATCCTGCCCGTGGAGCCGCTGCCGCAGGTCACGTTGATCATCAATATCCTCATTGTCTTTTCCCGGCAAGCTCCTCAAGCTCGCTCTCGAGCTTTTCGATGAAGCGGGTCTCCTCAAAGTTTTCTTCGTAATATTTCCTGGCGTTGACGCCCATTTCGGCTTTTCGCGGGCTGTCCAGGAACTTCTTTACGTTCCGGGCAAGCTCGTCCGCGTCCTCCGCCCTTCCGACAAAGCCGCAGTCCGCCGCGCGGATAACGTCGGCAGCTTCGCCGTCGATCGCGCCGATTATAGGCCTGCCCGCGGCCATATAGGACTGCATCTTCCCCGGGAGCGTGCGCGACAGGAACGGATCCGCATCAAGGGTTATCAGCATCGCGTCCGCCATGGAATAATACTTCGGCATTTCCTCAAGCGGGCGCCTGCCGGCAAATTCAATATTGTCGAGGCGCTTGTCCTTCGCCTCGCGCTCGATCCGTTCAAGTTCCGACCCGCCGCCGACGATCGTAAAGCGGACCGGCTCTGCCTTAAGCTTTTCCGCCGCCGCAAGCACGGTGTCCATGCTCTGCGCGGCGCCGATATTCCCCGCAAAGACTATGTTCGCCGTATCAGCGGGCTCCTTCCGCGGGATATCGGAGAAAATCTCCTCCGCGTATTGGGGGAGGTAAACGACGCGGTCGGCATTTATGCCGAATTCCTCTGTCATGTAGTTTTTGAAGAAGCGGCTCGTCACAAAGAGCTTGCCGCATTCACGGTAAATGCGTTTCGAGACCCCGCCGTAATGGGCGAATATCGGCGACGAGCGCTTTACGCCGCCCGCGATAAGGCTCTCCGGCCAAAGATCGAGGCAGTACAGCGCCGTGGGTACGGAATGCTTTTTGCCGTATGCAAGCGCCGGCTTTGCCATCATTACGGGGCTGAGCTGATAGACGAATACCAGGTCGAACGCCGTGCCGTCCTTCGCCGTGCATCTGCCGGAACCGAGGTACTCGTTCGCTCTGCGGACGAACTAATAATAATTCACCGCGCGGCGGAACGCGCCCTTTTTCCTGGGCGCGATCGGACAGCGGTGCACGCGCACTCCGTTGATGACCTCGTCCGCCCTCGCATGCCCTTCATAGCCCGGGTATATCTCGCCCTCGGGATAATTCGGCTCGCCGGTCACGACCGCGACCTCATGCCCGCGGGCGGCGAGCTTTTCGCAAAGCACGTTTATCCGGAACGGTTCCGGATAATAGTACTGACAAACCACGAGTATCTTCATCCGTTACGCTTCCTTATCCTTGTTTTCGGCTTCATGACGATGGAGCTCTCCCGTGCCGCCCTCGACCACGCCGTCGCCCCTGGCGACGGAAAAAACGGTGCCGAACACGCAGCGGCAGTCAAAGAAGAAAGCGGTGAAGCCGCCTTTTTTGAACCTTGCGGCATACTCCCCGTCAAGCTTCGCCTTAACGGGTATCTCCAGCTCGTCGCGCCCGTTGATCTGCGCCCAGCCGGTAAGCCCGGGGCGCATATCGTTCGCGCCGTATTTATCCCTTTCCGATATCAGGTCGTATTGGTTCCACAGCGCGGGACGCGGGCCGACTATGCTCATGTCGCCCTTAAGTATGTTGAGAAGCTGCGGCAGTTCGTCAAGGGAAGTCCTTCTCAAAAACCTGCCCACCCTTGTAATGTACTTGTCCGGATCGGCAAGCAGGTGCGTGGGCACGTCATGCGGAGTGGACGTCTTCATGCTGCGGAATTTATACAGGCTGAAATGGCTCTTTCCCCTGCCCACGCGCTTCTGCGAGAATATGACGGGGCCGGGATCGTCGATCTCCATTGCGATCACGATCAGGAGAAACAGCCATGAGCCGCATAAAATGCCCATGAGCGAAAGCACTATATCCAAGATACGTTTTATAAAACGCCCGTACAAACTGTCCTCCGGAGCGGCTTACGCCGTCTTTTCCGCCTTCTTGTCCTCACGCTCGAAATTGGGGACGATATCCTTTATGCAGTCTACGATACCATTGCTGTTAAGATCTGCAAGCTTGCGGAGCTCCTTCAGCTTGAGCAGGAACGATTCGCCGTCGATGGGATCGGGATGCGCCTTGAAGATCCTGCCGTGGGCGGTCTTTTCCATGGCGTTCTTCTCGTCCTCCGTAAGCAGCTCCTCGTACATCTTTTCGCCGGGACGGAGGCCGGTTATCTTGATCGGCATCGTCACGTTGGGCTCATAGCCGTGGAAGCGTATTACCTTCTCCGCAAGCTCGTAGATCTTGACGGGCTCGCCCATATCGAGCACGTATATCGCGCCGGTCTCGCCCAGCGCGCCCGCCTGCAGGACGAGCTGCGCCGCCTCGGGTATGGTCATGAAATACCTTGTGATATCCTTATCCGTCACGAGCACGGGACCGCCCGATTTTATCTGGCTCTCAAAGAGCGGGATGACGCTCCCGTGGGAGCCGAGCACGTTGCCGAAGCGCACCGTCATGCAGCGCATAAGGCTGTTCTTCGCGAACTGCTGTACCAGAAGCTCCGTGATGCGCTTTGTCGCCCCCATCACGTTGGTGGGGTTGACCGCCTTATCGGTGGAGAGCTGTACGAAGCGCTTTACACCGTGGGCTTCCGCCGCGCGGAGCACGTTCAGCGTGCCGAACACGTTGTTTTTGACCGCCTCTGCGGGGGCGTCCTCCATAAGGGGAACGTGCTTATGCGCCGCGGTATGGAGCACGATATCGGGCTCGAACTCGTCCATAACGGCGTCGAGCCTTGCCTTATCGCGCACCGAGCCTATCCTGACGACGACGTCCAGCCAGGCGTGGCGGCGCTTGAGCTCACAATAAAGCTCATAGGCGTTATTCTCGTAAATATCGAAAATGATCAGCTTCTTGGGGTAGAATACCGCGACCTGGCGGCATATCTCCGAGCCGATCGAGCCGCCG
>CAMZAY010000006.1 GCA_947304365.1 uncultured Clostridia bacterium
AAAGACGCTCGAGCAGACGTTCAGGAACCTTGCGATCCGCTTCGTGGGCGAGGCGGAAGGCCTTAATTATGAGTATGATATCACCGCCGTGGACGTCACCGTAACCGGCCCGGCAAGGCTCGTAAAGGAGTTCCTTACCTCCGACATGATCGTAATGGTCAACGTGGAGGGCAGGGGCGTCGGCAGCTACGACCTTGTGATAGAGACATCCGTTGACAGCGACCGCTTCGGCGAGATAAACATTTACCTTGCAAGGAGCGTCATACACGTTACCATAACGCATGTGGATCCGCAATAAGATCCGCCCGAAAGGGGCCTTTTAATGAAACTGTTGGCAACCGATCTCAATATGCCCTTCAACGCCGATGAGTCGACGCTGCGCCTGCTCATCGGCGCCGACACGCGCCTGCCCGCGGAATGCATAAGGAACATCCGCATAGTCCGCCGGTCGATCGACGCAAGGGACAAAAACGATATCCGCTTTATCTACTCCGCCGAGTTCGAGGTGGACGATAAGGACCATGCCCGCTATTCCGGCCGCTACGCCAAAACGGTCGGCAAGGCGCCCGAAAAGCCCGTAATCGCAGAGGTCACGGGCTCCGTACCGCAGCCCGCCCCCGTCGTGGTCGTCGGCGCGGGCCCCGCGGGGCTGTTCGCGGCGCATACCCTCGCCGTGCGCGGCTATAAGGTCGTTCTGATAGAGCGCGGTCGTCCCATCGAAGAAAGACGGGCGAGCGTCGATACATTCTGGGCGTCGGCGAAGCTCGATCCCGAAAGCAACGTCATGTTCGGCGAGGGCGGCGCGGGCGCTTTCTCGGACGGTAAGCTCACCACAAGGATAAAGGATCCGCGCGCGGAGACCGTCGTGGAAATGCTCGTCAAATTCGGCGCGCCCGAAAGGGTCGCCGTCGACGCAAAGCCCCACGTCGGCACGGACGTGCTCCGCACGGTAGTGCACAATATCCGCACGGATATCGAGGCCCACGGCGGCGAGGTCAGGTTCTCCTCAAAGCTCACCGACATAGTATCGGAGGACGGCGCAGTCACCGCCGTCATCGTCAACGGGGAGGAGAAGATTCCCTGCTGCGCGGTCGTGCTCGCGCTCGGCCAGGCGGCGAGGGATACCTGCCGCATGCTCTTCGACAGGGGCGTGGAGATCACCGCCAAGCCCTTCGCCGTCGGCGTCAGGATAGAGCATCCGCAGTCCTTCATAAACAAGGCGCAGTTCGGCAAATTCGCCGGGCATCCGCGTCTCGGCGCGGCGGAGTACAGGCTGACCGCCAAATCGGGCAGCCGCGGCGTTTACACGTTCTGCATGTGCCCCGGCGGCTTCGTCGTCGCTTCCTCGTCGAATAAGGGCGAGGTAGTCACCAACGGCATGAGCTATTCCGCCCGTGATGCGGAAAACGCCAATTCGGGCATAATAGTACAGGTGAACCCCTCCGACCTGGGCGGCGCGCCCTTCGCCGGGGTCGAATTCCAGGAAAAGCTCGAGCGTGCGGCGTTCAGGCTCGGCGGCGGGGATTATTCCGCCCCCGCGGAGCGCGTCGCGGATTTCCTTGCCGATTCCGATCCGCAGCCCTTCGGCGCGGTTACGCCCACATACCGCCCGCAGGCGGTCCCCAGAAATTTGAAGAAATGCCTTCCCGGCACGGTCTGCCGCGGCATAAAGGACGGCATAACCGCCTTCGGCAGGCAGCTCAAGGGCTTTGATATGGGCGACGCGGTATTGACCGCCGTCGAATCGAGGACGAGCTCGCCCGTGCGCATCAACCGCCTTGAAAACGGCGAGTCGACAAGGCTCAGGGGGCTCTACCCCGTGGGCGAGGGCGCGGGCTACGCCGGCGGCATAGTCTCCGCAGCGGTGGACGGCATACGCGCCGCCGAAAGGATAATCGCTCTTTACAGGGCGGAATAACAAAGGACGATCTGACATGAAGCGTTATTACGTTATTATAGGCAATTTCGGCTCCGGCAAGACGGAGCTTGCGCTCAACATGGCGTTCGAGGGCGCCGCGAAGGGTGAAAAGGTCACGCTCGTCGATATCGACGTCATCAACCCCTACTTCCGCTCGACCGAAAGGAAGACCGAGCTCGAGGCGGCGGGCATAAGGCTCATCTCCCCGAACTTCACTTCCTCCGGCGTGGAGGTCCCCTCCATCCCGGCGGAGATATTCTCCGTGTTCTCCGATAATTCCGATCTCGTCATATTCGACGTCGGCGGGGATCCGGTCGGCTCCATCGCGATGGGTCAGTATTACGGCTATTTCAAGGAGCTGGAGAATTTCGAGGTCTGGTACGTCATCAACGCGCGCAGACCGCTTTCCTCCGGCCCGGACGAGAATATAGAGATGCTCGCGAAGATACAGGGCGTCAGCCGCCTGAAGGTCACGGGGATACTCAACAACACCAACCTCGCGCATGAGACTTCGACCGCGGACCTTTACTACGGGCTCGAGGTAACAAGGAAGGTCTCCCTCCGCACGGGCTATCCCGTCATCGGCACCATCGGCACGCCCGGGGTGCTCGGCGAATTCCTCAAAGAAGCCGAGGCAAATGCCTATGATAAGCGCTTCATAGGCAGGGCGTTCCCGATCGAGCGCTATATGCACCGCGATTGGGGCCGCTACACCGAAGAGGGCCTGTAATGTTCCTTGTCCCGAAAGAGGAATACAGGCTCGACGCTTCGCTCTCCGTTTGCTTCACGGGGCACAGGGCGGATAAGCTCCCCTGGGGTTATAACGAGGCGGATAAGCGCTGCCTGCTGCTCAAGGAGCGTCTTGAAAAAGAGATACTCCGCGCTTATGGGAACGGGCAAAGGTATTTCCTCTCCGGCATGGCGGACGGGTTCGATCTCTACGCCGCCGAAGCGGTGCTCCGCCTTAGGGGGAAATGCCCCGGCATGGAGCTTGCCGCGATATTCCCCTTCGGCACGGGCGATACCCCGCGCAAAAAACGCATAGCAAGGCTCTCGTATGCGGTCGTGTCCCTGCACGAAAGCTATTCGAGCCGCTGCTTCATGGAAAGGAACTGCTTTCTGACGGAGCATTCCGCCACCGTCATCGCCTGTTTCTCCGGCGATGAGTCGAGCGGCACCGCCGCCACGCTCCGCATGGCGAAGCGCAGGGGGCTTGAAATAACAATAATCTGCCCTTAAAAGGGCTTTCACGGAAGGTTTACCATGCCTGTACTGGCTGTTAATGATCTTAAAAAATCCTTTGTCACGCGAGTGCTTTTCGAGGGGTTGAGCTTTGAGGTGGAGGCGAACGATCACGTCGGCTTTATCGGCGTGAACGGCACCGGCAAGACCACCCTGTTCTCCATCATCGAAGGCCGCGAGCCGTATGACGAAGGTATGGTGGCGCTCGGAAAGGGCGTTACCATCGGTTCCATGGCCCAGACCGCGGGGGAGAGCGCCGATTCGCTTTACGA
The DNA here is from genome assembly GCA_947304365.1 of uncultured Clostridia bacterium. Classification (GTDB taxonomy): domain Bacteria; phylum Bacillota; class Clostridia; order Christensenellales; family CAG-138; genus UBA3857. The sequence continues at coordinate 3,433 of CAMZAY010000006.1, forward strand.
TTACGTGCTCTCCGTGTTTTCGGAGCTCATTAAAACCGAGTCGGAGCTCGATCGTGTGAACGACGCGCTCCTTAACTCGGGCGCGGACGATAAGCTGATCGAAAAGCAGCACCGCCTGCGCGAGGCGTTCGAGGACGGCGGCGGACTGACTTACAGGGCTCGCACAAGGTCCACGCTCCTCGGCCTCGGCTTTGAGGAGGCGGAGCTCAATAAGCCCTTCGCCGTGTTCAGCGGCGGGCAGCGCAACAAGGCGCAGCTTGCGCGCGTACTGCTCTCCGGGGCGAATCTTCTGCTCCTTGACGAGCCGACCAACCACCTTGACATAAAGTCCATCGAATGGCTGGAGGATTATCTTTCCTCCTACCGCGGCGCGTTCATAGTCATCTCGCACGACAGGTATTTTCTGGACCGCGTCACAAATAAAACGATGGAGCTCAAGAATCAAAGGCTTTACGTTTCAAAGGGGAATTACTCCCGCCATATGGAGCTTCGCTCCACCGCGCGTGAGCTCGAAATGCGAAAGTACCTTCGTACCGTGAAGGAGATCAACCGCATAGAGGGCATGGTCGAGCAGCAGAGAAGGTGGGGGCAGCAGCATAATTTCATCACCGCCGCCCATAAACAGAAGGCCTCCGACCGCCTGAAGGAGACCCTTGTCGAGCCGGAGCGCGACCCCGCCTCGATCCATTTCCGCCTCCCCGCAAGGGACGGCGGCGGTAACGACGTCGTCATCGCAAAGGGGCTTGCCAAAAGCTTCGGCGATAAAAAGGTGTTCTCCGGGCTCGATCTGCTCGTCAAAAAGGGCGAAAAGGTGTTCGTTCTCGGCGACAACGGCTGCGGCAAGACCACGCTTTTGAACATAATCGCCGGCCGCATGAGGCCCAGCGCCGGCGTATGCACGCTCGGCGCGCATATCGAGGCCGCGTATTACGAGCAGACCATGACCGGGCTCGATCCCGAAAACACCGTACTTGAAGAGGTCTGGGACAAATACTACAATACGATACCCCGCAGGGATATCATGAACATGCTCGGCGCGTTCCTCTTCCGCGGAGAGGAAGTCGAAAAGAAGATAGGCATGCTGTCGGGCGGCGAAATGGCGCGCGTGCAGCTTTTGAAGCTGATGCTCACAAGGGCGAACCTCCTTCTCCTTGACGAGCCGACCAACCATCTCGACATCCCCTCGAGGGAGGCGCTCGAAAACGCGCTTGACGAGTATAACGGCACCGTAATGATCGTCACGCACGACAGGTATCTCGTCAACCGCCTTGCCGACAGGATATTCCATATGACCGAGAACGGGCTTACCGAGTACGTCGGCGGCTACGACGATTATCTCGAGGCGCTCCGGGAGCAGCAGGAGAACGCTTCCGCGCAGGCGGAGAAGCCCCTTTCGCAAAACGCCCTCGATTATAAGGAAAAGAAGGCGCTCAAGAGCGAGCTCGGCCGCGCAAGGAACGCCGCCGCAAGGGCGGAAAAGGCCGTCGCCGAAAAAGAGGCGGAGCTTGAGAGCCTGAACCGCGAGCTCGAAAGCCCGGCGGTCTCGTCCGATTACAAGAAAGCGGGCGAGATTTCAAAGAAAGCGGACGCCGTAAGGCAAACCATCGAAAAGCTCTACTCCGAATGGGAGGAGGCCGAACAGCGGCTAAGGGAGCTTTCGGAAGATCAAATCACAGAATAATGAGGAAAGTATAAATTGACAAAGAAAAAAACGACTAAAACAAGACCCAAACTGAAGATAATCCCCCTTGGCGGCCTCGGCGAGATAGGCAAGAACATGACCGTCATGGAGTACGAGAACGATATCATAGTGATCGACTGCGGTCTTTCGTTCCCGGACGAGGATATGCTGGGCGTCGATCTGGTCATACCGGATATGACGTATCTTGAGGATAATTTCGACCGCATACGCGGCTTCGTAATAACCCACGGGCACGAGGACCATATCGGCGCCGTGCCCTACGCGATGCAGAAATTCGACGTGCCCTTCTATGGCTCAAGATTCACCCTCGCGCTGATAGAGCACAAGATGGAGGAGCATAAGATAAAGCGCGCCGACTTAAGGACGGTCGTCGCGGGGGACGTGGTGCAGCTCGGCTGCTTCAAGGTGGAATTCATAAAGGTCAGCCACTCGATCGCGGGCGCGCTCGCCGTCGCGGTGACTACGCCCGTCGGCGTGGTGATCCACACGGGCGACTTCAAGGTGGACTACACCCCCGTGGATAACGAGCCCATCGACATCGCGCGCTTCGCGTATTACGGCTCAAAGGGCGTGCTCGCCCTTATGATGGATTCGACCAACGCCGAATTCCCCGGCTCCACCCCGTCCGAGCTCGCGCTCGGCGGCACCTTCGAAAAGGTGTTCGACACCGCGGAGGGCAGGGTGATCGTCGCCTCGTTCGCCTCCAACGTGTACCGCATACAGCAGGTGGCGGACGTCGCGATTCGGCATAACAGGGTGCTCTGCTTCCAGGGCAGGTCCATGGTAATGATCGCGAGGATCGCCATGGAGCTCGGGTATCTGAGCATACCGGAGGAGAGCATCGTCGAGGTGGAAAAGCTCAAAAACTACTCCGACAGCCAGGTCTGCGTTTTCACCACCGGCTCGCAGGGCGAATCGATGAGCGGGCTTTTCCGCATGGCGAACGCGAACCATAAGCTCAATATAGGCAAGGGCGATACCGTCGTCATCTCCGCCTCCGCCATTCCCGGAAACGAAAAGGCGGTGGGCAAGGTCATCAATCAGCTGTTCATGCGCGGGGCAAACGTGGTCTATGACCGCCTTGCCGACGTGCACGTATCCGGTCACGCCCGGCGTGAGGAGCTGAAGCTCATGATGCGCCTCATAAAACCCAAGTTCTTTATTCCCGTCCACGGCGAAGCGAGGCATCTGCACCATCACGCGCTGCTTGCCGCCTCCCTCGGGATAAAGGAATCGAACATTTTTGTAATGGATACCGGCGCCGTGCTCGAGCTCTCCGGCAGGAGCGGCAAGCTCGTCGGCTCCGTGCCCTCCGGCAGCGTGCTGGTGGACGGCGCGGGCGTGGGCGACATCGGCTCCGCGGTGCTCCGCGAAAGGCGCCTGCTCTCGCACGACGGCATGTTCGTAATGGTCATCGCCATAAAGCGGTCGACGGGCGAACTCGCGGCCGAGCCGGAGATAATCTCAAAGGGCTTCGTCTATTCCAAGGACGCGGACGAGCTCATGGAGGAGGTCAAGGCCATCGCGCGTGAGCAGTCGCTCGCATTCGCCTATGCGCCGAGATCCGAATGGGGCAACATCAAAAACGCCGTCAAATCCGGCGTAAAGAGCTGCCTCGTAAAAAGGACGGGCCGCACGCCCCTCATACAGCCCATTTTCATGGAGGTGGAATGATGGTCTACGACAAGGCGAACGAACTCGCACGGGAAATAAAGGAAAGCGCCGAATACAAGCGCTACGCCGCCGCCAAGGAGAACGTGGCGGAGGGCAGCGCGACGAAGGCGCTCCTTGCCGAATACAAGAAGCTCCAGCTCCGCGCGCAGGCGGCTTACGTCGCGGGCGAGCAGGATGAGGAAACGCTCGACAAGCTCCGCCGCATGGGCGAGCTGCTGCAGATGGACAGGGACGCTTCCGAATACCTCATCGCGGAATTCACGCTGAGCCGTATGCTCGGCGATATCTACAAGATACTTGCCGACGCCGCCGGGATGGATCTCGGCGCATTGAGCGAATGACCAGGCGAAAGGATGTAAAATGAGCCTTTTTAGCAAGCAATTCATGCGCCCCGACGACGGGGAGGAGATCGAGATCGTAACCGCCGAGGCCGCGGAGGGACCCGCCGAGCCCGCGGATGAAACCGCCGAGGCCGCGGAGGAAGCCGCCGAGCTTGCGGATGAAGCCGCCGAGCCCGCGGAGAAAGCCGCCGATATGGACGCAGTGGATGAAGCGATCGACATCTCACCGGAGGTGGCGAAGACGGCGGTATTTCCCGTGGTCGACAAGCCCCCGCAGATAAACATGAACACGCAGGAGATCGAGATAACGCGTGAGATCGTGCTGGACGACAGCATGATCAAGGACGCGAAAAAAGGCAAAAAGCGCAGGAAGATGGATCCCGCAAAGAAGGAAAAGCTCCTTAAAACTTGGAGCAAGATAAGCCCCGCCGCGGCGTTTATCTGCGCGCTCCTTATAACGTTTATCGTTGTAAGGGTCGGCGTAAAGGTCGTTTACAACAAGCTCGCGCAGCCCGTCGATCCCTCCGATCCCACGCCCGTAGTGGTGGAGATCCCCAAGGGCAGCGGCGCTTCCGCGATAGCGAAGATACTCTATGAAGCCGGCGGCGAGGGTAATCCCGGGCTCATAAAGAACAAGGCGGTGTTCAAGGTCTACGTCGACTTCATGAACAAATCGTCCGGACTCAAGGCGGGGACGTACATACTTTCCCGCAACATGAGCATCAGCGATATTGTAAACATCATCTGTACGGGCAATCCGCCGAGGGCTTCCGTCAAGTTCACCATTTCGGAGGGCATGACGGTGGAGTCGATCGCCAATAAGCTCGTTGAAAAGGGCATACTCAAATCCGGCGACAGGTTCCTGGAGCTGTGCAAAACGGGCGAAGCCTTCACAAACAGCCATTGGTTCGTGAAGCAGCTCGTCGACGAGGGCAGACCCGACCGCGTCTATATGCTGGAGGGCTATCTCTTCCCCGATACCTACGAGGTGTTTGAGGACGCCACGGAGGAGGAGGTCATTACAAAGATGCTCGACCGCTTCAACGAGATCTACTCGAGGAAGTACATCGAGCGCGCGGAAGAGCTCGACCTTACCATGGACCAGGTGGTCATACTCGCATCCATTATAGAAAAGGAAGCGAAGCCCTTCGACTTCAACAAGGTCTCCGCGGTCTTCTATTCGAGGACGGCGCTCGATATGCCCCTCTACTCAGACGCGACCCTCGGCTACATCTTAAAGACCAACGCGATGGAGTTCTCTCCGGCGGAGCTCGATACCGATTCCCCCTATAACACCTATAAGTACAAGGGACTGCCCGCCGGACCCATTTCGAATCCCGGCGTCGCCGCGATAGAGGCCGCCCTCTATCCCAACGAGCAGTACATCGAGGAAGGCTACCTCTTCTTCTGCCTTATGGATCCCAACACCGGCGCGCTCGTATTCGCCAAGACCGCGGAGGAGCATGCCGCCAACGTTGAAAAGTACAGGCCGCTCTGGGGCAACTGAGGCCGAAAGGACGCTTAAGATGACCAAGCTTGAGCTGCTCGCTCCCGCAGGGAACGAGGAAAGGTTCAAAACCGCGATAAGATACGGCGCGGACGCCGTCTATTTGGGTCTGCCCGCGTTTTCGCTGCGGAACCTTGCGGATAATTTCAGCCTCGAAACCCTGCCGGAAAAGATCGGATACGCGCATGACCGCGGCGTAAAGGTGTTCGTCACGGTCAATTCCTTTGTGCGGGAGGCGGAGCTTGAGCCCCTTCGCGAAACGCTGCGCCTTCTCCCCGGCACCGGGGCGGACGCGCTCATAGTCAACGACCCCGCCGTGATATCGATCTGCCGGAGGGAGATCCCCCAAATGCCGCTCCACCTTTCCACACAGGCGAACACCCTTAATTCGGAAACGGCAAAATTCTGGTTCGATCAGGGCGTAAAAAGGATAGTCCTCGCAAGGGAGCTCACGCTTGAAGAGGTCAAGCGCATCCGTGCCAATACTCCCGAAGAGCTCGAGCTCGAGGTATTCGTCCACGGCGCAATGTGCGTCAGCTACTCGGGCAGATGCCTCCTGTCGAATTACATCGACGGGCGCGACTCCAACCGCGGCGAGTGCGTGCAGCCCTGCCGCTGGAAGTACGAATTCCGCGAAGCCGGAAAGAACGGCGAATGGTTCGGGCTCGAGGAGGACGCCTCGGGGAGCTATATCCTGAATTCCCGCGATATGTGCCTCGCCCCGTATCTTAAGGAGATCGCGGACGCGGGCGTTTCCTGCATAAAGATAGAGGGCAGGATGAAGTCCATACTCTACGTCGCGACCGCCGTGAACGCCTACCGAATGGCGCTCTCCGGCGCGCCGACCGAGACCGTTATGAAGGAGCTTTTAAGGCTCTCCCACCGCCCGTACACAACGGGCTTCGCCTTCCGCGAGAGCGAAAAATGCAGGGAAAGCAAGTCCGGAGAGACCAAAAGCCTTCCCCTTGGGGGAAAGGTGTCCGCGGAGCTGACGAATGAGGGGTATGATTTTTGCGGAATTTCCAAGGGAAATTTCAACGCCGTTTACGGGCAGAACCCCGGGGAGCTCATGGAGTACGAGACCGGCGGCTACACGCAGGAGGCGAAGATCGCCGCGGTAGTGCTCGAATACGACGGGGAAAAGCGTGAAGCCCTCATAGAGCAGCGCAATAACTTCAGGCTCGGCGAAAGCCTCAATATCCTCGCCCCGTCCGACGTAACGCGCTCGTTTACCGTCTCCGCCATCCGCACGGAGGAGGGGGAGAGCCGCGATTCCGCTCCCCATCCCAAGGAAAGGCTTTGGATCGCCTGCCCGGAACCGGTCGCCCCGGGTGATATACTCAGGCAGCTTTAGCCGACTGATGATGGGCGACGTCAAAACAGTTGATCCTTCTCATTAGCTGAAAGGTCAATCATCCCCCAATATGCTATAATCCAGCTTTAAAGGGTCCAAACCCATATAAATATGAATCTAATTCAACGGAGGAAATAAATCATGAACAAAATGACGGTCAAGGATCTTAACGTAACCGGCAAGCGCGTACTCGTGCGCGTCGACTTCAACGTGCCCCTTAACAAGGAGCTCAGGATCGACGACGAGAGCCGTATTTTAGGCGCTCTCCCCACGATCAAATACCTTGTAGAGCGCGGCGCAAAGGTCATCCTCTGCTCGCATCTCGGACGTCCCAAGGGCAAGTTCGTTCCCGAAATGAGCCTTAAGCCCGTGGCGAACAGGCTCCGGGAGCTCCTGCCCGACGTTAACGTGGTATTCGCGAACGACGTTATCGGCGAAGACGCGAAGGCGAAGGTCGAGGCGCTCAAGGAGGGCGAGATAGTGCTTCTTGAGAATCTGCGCTTCCATGCCGAGGAGGAGAAGAACGATCCCGAATTCGCAAAGAAGCTCGCTTCCTATGCCGATATCTACGTTTCCGACGCGTTCGGCACCGTGCACCGCGCCCATGCTTCCACCGCGGGCGTAGCCGATTATCTGCCCGCCGTATGCGGCTTCCTCATCGAGAAGGAGCTCGGCTTCATGGGCAAGGCGCTCGAGGATCCGGACCGTCCCTTCGTCGCAATACTCGGCGGCAAAAAGGTCGCCGACAAGATCGGCGTCATCACCAACCTGCTGGGTAAATGCGATACGCTGCTCATCGGCGGCGCAATGAGCTATACCTTCTACCGCGCGATGGGGCTTAACGTAGGCAACTCCCTCGTTGACGAAGCCTCCATCGAGCTTGCCAAGTCCCTTATGGACGCCGCCAAGGAGAAGGGCGTGCGCCTGATGCTCCCGATCGACTGCGTCGTCGCTTCCGAATTCTCCGAAACCGCCGAGATCAGGACCGTGCCCTATGACGCCATGCCCGACGGGTTCGAGGGTCTCGATATCGGCGAAGCCACCGCGAAGCTCTACGGCGATATCATCAAGGAAGCCAAGACCGTCGTCTGGAACGGCCCGATGGGCGTTTTCGAGATGGCTCCCTTCGCGAAGGGCACCGAGGCGGTCGCTCTCGCCTGTGCGGAGTGCCCCGGCAAGACCATCATCGGCGGCGGCGATTCCGCTTCCGCGGTCAACAAGTTCGGTCTCGGCAGCAGGATGAGCCATATTTCCACCGGCGGCGGCGCCTCCCTCGAGTTCCTGGAGGGCAAGGTGCTTCCCGGCGTAGCGGCGCTGAATGACAAAACGGCGCGCCGCAAGCTCATCGCCGGCAACTGGAAGATGAACATGACCCCTTCCGAGGCGGTTTCCCTCGTCAAGGAGCTGCTTCCCCTCGTAAAGGAGGCCGAGGCGGAGGTCGTCGTTTGCCCGCCTTACGTCGATATCCCCTTCGTCGCGCCCCTCTTGAAGGGCTCCAACGTCCGCCTTGGCTCCCAGAGCATCCATTGGGCGGAAAAGGGCGCCTTCACCGGCGAGATCAGCGCGAAGATGCTTCTCGAGCTCGGCGTTGAGTACGCCATCATCGGTCACAGCGAGCGCCGTCAGCACTTCGGCGAAACGGATGAGAGCGTAAACGCCCGCATAAAGGCGGCTCTCGGCGCGAATATCACCCCCATCGTCTGCGTCGGCGAAACGCTCGAGCAGCGCGAGGCGGGCGTTACGGACGAGTTCCTTGCAACCCAGGTCAAGGGCGCGTTCGCGGGGATCGACGCGGATGACGCGGCGAAGGTCGTGATAGCTTACGAGCCCATCTGGGCGATCGGCACCGGCAAGACCGCCTCCGATGAGGAAGCCGACCGCACCATCGGCGCGATCCGCAAGGTCTGCGGCGAGCTTTACGGCTGCGCGTTCGCGAAGAACGTCCGCATCCTCTACGGCGGCTCCATGAACGCCAAGAACGCTCACGGCCTCAAATCCATGGAGAATATCGACGGCGGCCTCATCGGCGGCGCGAGCCTCAAGCCCGTTGATTTCAGCCACGTCGTACTGGACTGAGGAATAAAAAACAAGCTTCGGGCGTCCGGCTGCGGGCGTCCGAAGCTGAAATGCGGCTTGATCGGAGGATGTGACTCGTGAAAAAATTCATGCCTTTACTTGTGAGCGTATCGCTCATCTGCGCCATGCTCATTACCCTTGCCGGATGCACCAAGAATAATTTGATGTCAGAAGATATCGAGCCGAAGATCGAGCAGATGCTCGATTACATTTCTGCGGGTGATGAGGAAGGGGCATACTCCATGATGTATCCCGGGGAAGTGCCCGAAGAGGCTTTTCTTGATAATTTCGAAATCATCAGGAATTCCTTCCCCGTTCCCGAGGAGCATACCTTGTCGAGGAATACCTTTCGCTCCGTAACAGGCCTTGGCACCGAGGTCGTAAAGGAGTTTATCGGTGAGTATTATATCGCAGCCGCCGATCAGCGATTAAGGCTGACTGTTGAATGGAAGGAAACAAAAACCGAAAAGGGTTTTGTTTCTTTCAACATAATTAAAGAAATGGATCTCGCCTTTACCGGCGAAGATCGATAACATTAAAGGAAACACAATGAAAAAACTAACTGCACTTATAATACTCGACGGCTTCGGCTACCGTGAAGAGGCGGAGGATAACGCCGTCCGCATCGACGGTATAAAGAATATCCGCGCGCTCAAAAAGAAATATCCGCATACGCTCATCGGCGCATCGGGGCTCGACGTCGGTCTTCCCGACGGGCAGATGGGCAATTCCGAGGTCGGTCATATGAACCTCGGCGCGGGCAGGGTAGTATTTCAGGATTACCCCCGCATAGACAAGGCCATAAAGGACGGCGATTTCTTTGAAAATCCCGCCTTCAAAAAGGCTATGGAGAACTGCCTCGAGCATGATTCCGCCCTGCATCTTCTGGGGCTCTGCTCCGACGGCGGCATCCATTCCCGCCTCGGGCATATGTACGCGCTTCTTGAAATGGCAAAGCGCATGGGGCTTAAAAAGGTCTATATCCACTGCTTCATGGACGGGCGCGACACGCCCCCCACGAGCGGGCTCGATTACATAAAGGAGGTCGCCGCCAAATGCCGCGAGATCGGCGTGGGCGAGATCGCCACGGTCCAGGGCCGCTTCTGGGGCATGGACCGCGACAAGCGTTACGAGCGCGTAAAGCTCGGCTTCGACGCGATCGTCAACGGAGAGGGCGTTTACGAGCCCGATCCCGTTACCGCCATGGAGCATTCCTATGCCAACGGCAAGACGGATGAATTCGTCGTCCCCGCCGTCATCGTAAAGGACGGCGCGCCCGTCGCCGCGGTCAATGAGAACGACAGCGTCATTTTCTTCAATTTCCGCACCGACCGCCCGACCGAGATGACCGAGGCGTTCATTTTCGAGGACTATAATTACTTCGAGCGCAAACGCGGCTATATCAGGACGTACTACGTCTGCATGACGCTCTACCGCGACGATTTCGCCGAAAAGGCGGATATCGCCTTCCGCCCGCTGCATTATGAGAACCTGCTCGGCGAATATGTCTCCCGCATGGGCAAAACGCAGCTCCGCCTGGCGGAGAGCGAGAAGAAGCGCCACGTCACGTTCTTCTTCAACGGCGGCACGGACGAGGTCTCGGAGGGCGAACAGCACGTGCTGATCCCCTCGCCCAAGGTAGAGACCTACGACCTCGCGCCCGAGATGCGCGCCTACGATATAACCGAGATCGCGCTGAAGGCGGTGCGTGAGCACAGGTTCGATCTTCTCGTAATGAACTTCGCCAATCCCGATATGGTCGGGCATACGGCGGTAAAGCCCGCCGTCATCGCCGCGGTGCACGCCGTGGACGAGTGCGTCGGCAGGCTCGTTGCCGAGATCGTCAGGGAGGGCGGCTCCTGCATCGTCACCGCCGATCACGGCAACTGCGAGACGATGGTCGAGAACGGCAAGCCCATGACCGCGCATACCACCAACCCCGTCCCCGTGATCTACGTCGCTTCCGACGCGGATGAAGTCACCCTCAAAAAGGGCGGCAAGCTCGGCAATATCGCCCCCACGCTGCTCGAAATGATGGGCCTTCCCAAGCCGAAGGAGATGACGGAGGACAGCCTGATCGTCCGCAAGTGAAAATATACCGTCCGAAGCGGCCAAAAAAAGCAAATAATGCTTGCAAAACGCGGCACGCGGTGGTATAATGTCCGTCGCAGTTGATATTTTGAAAGGAAATAACTATGGATATCTTAGAAATCGTCGTCACTTTTCTGCTGCTCATCGCGGCTGTTCTTCTCGTGATCGTGGTCCTTCTTCAGGATTCCAAGAATTCGGGTCTCGGCAGCGCGTTCGGCTCCGAAAGCACCGCTCTCACCACCCGCGGTAAAAAGGCAAGCCGTGAAAAGCAGCTCCAGAAGCTGACTGTTATACTCGCCATCATCGTCGCGGTGCTTGCGATCATCATGCTGCTCATCCCCGCGTTCACCAAGTGGTTCACCCCCAAGACCACCAACGCGATGTTTGACGCGCTTCGCTATTACTTATAATTCGGTAAAGCATAGTATTTCAATGCACAGCGCTCGCAATAAGACTCCGGGCGCTGTGTTTTTTTCCAAATGAAGGAGGCGCTTTTCATGCCGATAAAAAAGGGGATACGCTCCGTCGCCGAAAACCGCAAGGCGAGGCACGATTATTTTATTGAAG
>CAMZAY010000007.1 GCA_947304365.1 uncultured Clostridia bacterium
CGTTCACGCTGACCGTGAGCAGGGACGAATCGAGCCGCACAGTTGTTTCCTCCGCGGCCGCCCCGGCTTCTTCCGAGGGGCGCGGAACAAGGTCGAGAAGCGCCGTATTGCCCGCGCTCCCGATCTCAACGCGGGGTATGCTGGCCGTTTCGCGCCCGTCCGCCGGCGTCAGCAGGAGCGCCGCCGCCGCGCCGAAAAGCGCCGCCGCAAGGAGCTTTATAAGGCCGCGGAGACCTCCCGACCCCGCGTATTTCGCCCGCCCCCTCCGACGCTCTGCCGAAAAATGGTTTTCATATCCGTGCTTGTACATACTTCTAACTATGCTCCTTTGATCCGCGATATGCAGAACGGGCAATGGGGATATCCGCGCGGCGCTTGATTTTGTCCCGGCGGGATGGTACACTCTTTACATAAGACACAAAGGAGAAAGACCGTGAATTTGTATTTGCGCTCGTTCCGTTTCCCGTCTGCGGACGAGGAGGTATTGATCATCCAAAAAAGAATGCGGGAAAACGCCGGGGCTCTCGGGTATATCGACAATATCTATCCCTGCTGCATATTTCCGGAGAAGGAGCTTTTCGAGCTTGAATTCAGCCCGATCACGCTCCTGTACGGCGGGAACGGCTCCGGCAAGAGCACGGTGCTCAATCTCATCGCCGCGAAGCTCGGGCTTATAAGGAGCGCGCCCTTCAATTCGAGCGAGGCGTTCGATCTGTACGCAGACGCCTGCGAGTTCTCGATGGGCGAGGACGACGAGGGGAATACTTACCGCGTGCCGAACGGCAGCCGCATTATAACGAGCGACGACGTTTTCGACTACATGCTCGCGGTCAGGGAGAACAACGAGGGCATCCGCGAGGATATCGAGCTTGCGAAGCGCGAGCATTATCTCCTAAAGTCGGGCAGGATCCCCGTTAAGCTCAACAGCATGGCGGATTACGACGATTTAAGGCGCAAGGTGCTCGCCTGCTCGAAGACCGTTTCGCGCCGCAAATTCATAAGAAAGACCGTCGGCACGGAGATGAAGCTCAGGAGCAACGGCGAGACCGCGCTCGATTATTTCGATTCCAAGCTCAAGCCCGACGCGCTCTACTGCCTTGACGAGCCGGAAAACAGCATGTCGCCGAAGCTCCAGCTCGAGCTGGTCGATATGATCGAACAGGCGGCGCGGTACCTGGGCTGTCAGTTCATAATAGCCACCCATTCGCCGTTCCTGCTCGCCATGCGCGGGGCGAAGGCGTACGATCTCGATTCCGTGCCCGCCGCGCCCAAAAACTGGTGGGAGCTTGAAAACTCCCGCGTTTATTACGAATTCTTCAAAAAACACCGCCGCTTGTTCGAGGAGGGATAAGGCGGGCGCTTCGCCCGGGGCGCGGCGTTCAGCGCGCGGTCGGGACGGACACGGCAGGCTGATGAAAGAAAAACATCGGTCTGCTTTTCATATCCGCCCGCCCGGCAAAAAAAAGCGTGCAGTCCGGCCGCGTATATGGTATAATGATAAATCATACAAAAATCTCAAGAAAGGACCGCGTTACAGCGGCAGAGTTACAAAATGAACACCGATATTTTTGTTAAGTACAAGAAGCGTCTTATCGAGAACTGCGGGCAGGTCATCGTCGGCAAGGACGAGGCGATCCGCCGCCTTGGCGTCTGCCTCGTCGCCTCCGGACACGTGCTTCTTGAGGATCTCCCCGGCACGGGCAAAACGATGCTGTTGAGAGCCTTTGCAAAGAGCATCGGCGGCAACTTCAAGAGGATCCAGTTCACGCCGGATATCGTACCGACAGATCTTACGGGCATCCATTTCTACAATCAGAAAACGAGCGAGTTCGAATTGAGGAAGGGCCCCCTCTTCACAAACGTGGTGCTCGCGGATGAGATCAACCGCGCCGTGCCGAGGAGCCAGTCCGCACTCCTTGAGGTAATGGAGGAGAGGCAGATCTCCATCGACGGCGAGACCTTCCGCATGGAGGAGCCCTATATCGTCATGGCGACGCAGAACCCCGTAGAGTCCTACGGCACGTTCCCGCTGCCCGAAGCGCAGCTCGACCGTTTCTTCATGAAGATGAAGCTCGGTTACATGACCGAGGAGCAGGAGAAGCAGATCATGGGCCGCGAGGACGCGAAGGATATCATCGACAGGCTTTCCGTGTGCATCACCCGGGAGGAACTGATGACGCTGAGGAACGAGTACAAGCTCGTTAACGTCAGCGACGACGTTAAGGATTACATCATGTCGATAGTCACCGCCACGCGTGAGAGCGAACGCCTTGCTTACGGCGTCTCCGCGAGGGGTACCATAGCCCTTTACAGGGCGAGCCAGATCTCCGCCGCGATGGAGGGCCGCGATTACGTCATACCGGAGGACGTAAAGCGCGAGGCGATCCCCGTGCTTTCCCACAGGATAGCTGTAATTACCCGCAGCCACATGGATTCGGAGACCTTTATCTCCGAACTGCTCGGCGAGCTGCCCGTACCCCTTGAGCAATAATGCCGACATACGTTATTATTACGATGATCGTCGCCGTTTTAGCGGCGGTCATCACAATTGAAGTGATAAGCGTCAACAGGCTGCCGCAAAAGCTCATTTTCCGGTGCGACGTCAATATGGAGCTTACGGAGCCTGGCGAAATAGCCACGCTGAGCTACCGGATCAGGAACTCCTCCATACTTCCCGTTATGAGCGCGGGCGTATCGTTCCTTCTGAACGATGCGGTCGAGGTCAGGGAGGATGAGGAGTGGATCCGCCGCCACGGCTATGAGAAGACGGAGAATTATCTCGGCAGGATGTTCACCGTTGATTTTTTCCTTATGCCTCACAGGATGTATGAGGGCAAGGTAAGGATCTCATTCAAGCACCGCGGTCATCACGAGATCGGCAAGGTCTACGTTGAGTGCGGCGATTTTTTGGGATTTAGCAGCGTCACCAGCAGCTACGATATCCCGAAGAGGGTCGTCTGCACGGCGCTTCCCGCGCCCGAAGATAAGGATATCACGGCAGTCGGCGGATACCTCGGCGACGTTTCCGTGCGCCGTTTTATTCACGAGGACCCCAATCTTATTCTGGGCTATCGCGAGTATACGGGGTATGAACCGCTAAAGAACATATCCTGGGCGCAGACCGCGAAGACCGGGCAGCTCATGGTAAAGAACCACGATTTCACCGTCGATACCGACGTCGCGGTGGTCGTCAATATCGAGGATCTGACCAACAAACGTTTGATAGAACACTGCTTATCGCTCGTCAGAACTGTGAGCGACAAGCTTGAGGAAAACAAGATCCCCTATGCGCTGATATCCAACGGAGACCTTTTCAGCATGGAAAAGGGCGTGGGCAGGAAGCACGCCTTCGGCGTTCAGCGCAGGATAGGCGTATCCAATTTCGTCAGGTATTTCTCGTTCGAGGAGCTGGCGGAGCGCGTCGTCGCGGGCGGGCGCGGCTCAAGGGGCTGCATAATAATAACGCCCACCATGTCGAGAAGGAACGCCGCGTGTGTCTCGTGGATCAATAAGCATTCGGACGTTCCCGCCTGCGTGCTCGTCGGAGAGGGGGGTGAAGAATGAAGAATTTCGTTTCATTCAGGATCACCGCCGCGGCATGCTATTACTTTGCGATCGTGTCCCATTTCGGGCCCTTCCGTTACAGCTGGGTCCCCGCCGCCGTGATAGTGCTGCTCATATTTGCGGCAAGCTTTGCCGCCGTGCGGCTGAACCATCCCGCGTTAAGGCTCGTCGTAATGCTGATCCCCTTTGCGGGGCTGGCTTTCTGCGGACGGGATGTAATAATGCTTTCGGGGTGCGCGGTCCCGCTCATTTACTCCGCTGCGGCGGTCGCATCGGGAGCATACGCGATCGAGGCATGGCGTTACAGAAGGATCTATATGCCGCTGGCGAGCCTTACGCCGATGTGGGCGATCACGTCGTTCCTCCCTATAGTGGGCAATAAGACGACCAAGCCCATGTTGGTGCTGTTCCTGCTCCTGGGCATACTTGCGCTCCGCGCCTGCAGGACGGGCAGCGTGAAGAGCTTCCGCTGGCAGTCCGGGAATTGCCTGTTCTTCATTATACCGGTCGTTGTCGCCGCCGCGATAGGCTGCGGTATCGGATTCGCTCTGCCGTATATAAGCTATATCATAACGCCCATCGCAGGGCTGTTCGGCTTGTTCCTTTACGGCTACTACTACGTGATGAGCAGCATGTACCAGCACACTATGTCGGAACCGCAGGTATCCCCTTCGCCGACCCCGGAGCCGACCGTAGTCGTCGAGCCCGTGATCCCCGGCGGCGCGACGGACGTCAAGCCGCACGGCATTGCCGTGGAGCTGCCCAAGCTGGATATGCTGTGGGCGGTCGTTGCAGTTATAATATTCGCCGCGATATTGATCGTCGCGCTCATCTTGCTTTTGAAGAACAAGAGATCTTCGCGCGATATCTATAAAGACGATCTCACCTTCTCCGTTGGAGAAGAGGAAGAAGTGCCCGGCTTCCGCCGCGCCAAAAAGCATAAGCGCCGCACCAATTCGGGCGAGATAAGGGCGATCTACGCGCAATATCTGACTTACTTGAGAACGTGGGGCGTCAAGCTCAAAAGCAGCAACACCAGCTCAGAGGTCTCCGACGAGGCGCAGAAGAAGCTTTTGAAGGTCACCGACGAGGAGCTGAGGGCGATCTACATAAGGGCGCGCTACGGCGATCCGGCGAGCATAACTAAGGAGGACGTCGAAAAAGCCCGCGCGGCTTATGCGATACTTACGGATTACGACACGGTTAAAAAGGCCTCGGATAAAGAAAAAGGAAATAAGGGATGAAAAAACTCCGGCTTAAAACATTAAAACTGACTGCGCTCGCAGCAGCGCTCCTGTTCACCGCCCTCGCGGCAGCGGGCGGAGGCGCCGCCGCGCCCACCGGCAGGACATATCCCGCTGCGGACGAGATAATCGTTGAAAGGGCTATGAGGCTCGCCTTCCTCGGCAGTCCCGAGGGGGAGAACACCTGGCTGCCCCGATACAGCTTTTACGCCTGCAATTCCGATAAAAAATACCAGTCGGGCGTTAAGGAAAACAGCATGCCCTATTCAAGGAGCGCGCTCTTCAACGCCACCGAATTCGTCGGCAGACAGCAGTACATAGGCTGGGTCGACGCGGACAGCGGCATGACTCCCTCCTACGCCTATTCGATCGCGAATTTCCTTAAGATCGCCAACGAGCCCGGCTCCGATTTCGACCTTGCGGCGCGCGCTGCTGCCGCGCAGGACGCCAACTGGGGCGCGCTTTCGGGCTCCGACTGCTCCGCGTTCCTCTCCTACGCGTGGCAGATCCCCCACATGACGACGTATATGTTCATTTCCGACGCGGTAGATTGGAACATCTGCCGCCAGGTCCCCGCGACCCGCGGGCATGAGAGCGCGTATACGTATAACGACCTTCTCGCCCTCGAGCCCGGCGACGCGATGATCTGCGCCTTCGCCAAGGGAGTGGACGAGCACGGCAGTCCCGTCTACCGCGGTCACTGCATAATAATCACCGATATAAAGCTCGACGCTTCCGGCAGGCCGGTCACGGTCGACACCGTGGAGGAGATCTCCCCCCGCGCGATCAAAAAAAGCAGATCGGCGGACGATTTCCTCGCCTATGCCAACAAGCTCCATTCGAGCGGCGGCTACTACAAGTTCTACCGCCTTATCTCGAAGCGGCATCTCAAGCTCGAGATAGAGATATCTTACGATCCCATGGGCGGCAGCCTGCCCGAGGACGCGCTCGCGATAGTATTCGCAAAGGACGCGTCGGGCGGCATACTCCCCTACGGCGGGGCGCTCGACTGCGTTCCCGAAAGGGCGGGGTACAGCTTCAGTGGCTGGAGCCTTACGCCGAACGGGGAACCGCTTTCCCACGAAACGCCGATCGCCGTAATGCACGATCACACGCTTTACGCCCTCTGGGCTGAAAATTGAAGAATACCGGCGGGGCATGCTTCGCCGTGAAAGGAAATACAATGGCAAAAAAGGAGAAGACCGCTCCCGCGATAAGGCGCTGTTCCGTCGGCGGACAGGCCGTAATGGAGGGCGTAATGATGAAATCCGACGTGGGCATCGCCATGGCGGTGCGCCGTTCGGACGGCAGTATCGTAAAGAGTTACAGGAAATACAGGTCCAAGGCGCAGAAGGGCACCTTCTGGGGCCTGCCCGTGATAAGGGGCGTCGTTGCTTTCGTCGAGAGTCTGAAGACCGGCATGGGCACCACCACGAAATCCGCCGAGCTGCTTGGCGAAAGCTTTCAGGAGGAGCCCTCGAAATTCGAAAAATGGCTTGCCGATAAGCTCCATATCGATATAATGGACGCCGTCACGGGCGTCGGCATGGTGCTCGGCATACTGCTTGCCGTCGGCTTGTTCATGTTCCTGCCCCAGTTCGTCGCACAGCTCATATTCGGCAAGGCGGCGAGCGCGGCGGAGGATTCCTTCTACATCTGGCGCTCGCTCGTGGAGGGCGGCCTGAGGCTGCTCATTTACGTCGGTTATCTCTTCGCCGTTTCGGGCATAAAGGATATCCGCCGCGTGTTCATGTACCACGGCGCGGAGCATAAGACCATCGCCTGCTACGAGGCGGGCGTTGACGAACTGACCCCCGAAAACGCAAAGAAGTACAGGCGGCTCCACCCCCGCTGCGGCACGAATTATCTGTTCCTCGTAATGGCGATATCGATCATCGTCAACACGGTCATCGACATCGTGATGCACGTCCTCGGCTTCCCGCCCGCGGGACTTAACAAGGCGCTTGCGTTCCTGATCCGCCTCGGCGTAAGGCTCGTGGCGCTGCCGCTCGTTGCGGGCCTTAGCTACGAAGTCCTCCGCGCAGCCGCAAAGCGCGATAATATCATAACGAAGATAGTACGCGCGCCGGGCATGGCGCTGCAGCTCATCACCACCAGGGAGCCGGATCTCGATATGCTCGAGGTCGCCATCTACTCCTTCTACCTCGCCATGGGCGAGAAGAACCCGCTCGAGGAAAAGAAGCTCGAGGAGGAGCGTTTGAAGAAGGAGGCGGAGGAAAGGGCCAAGGCCGAAGCCGCCGAAGAGGACGAGGTAGTGAATATCGACCCGCCCGCGGAGGAAGGCCCCGCGCCCGCGGAGGAGACCGCCGCTTCGGAGGAAGAGGCGTGACCCCGCGCGAGGCGGTAAAGCAAATAAAAACGCGGCTCCTTCCCGTCTCCGACGAGGCGGAGACGGAAGCCCGGATAATACTCGCCCATGCGGCGGGGCTCGACCGCGCGCGGATATTCCTCTCGGAAAAAACGCTTGACGCCGGGACGCTCGCCGCCGTTGATGAAATGGTAAAAAGGCGCCTTTCGGGCGAGCCGCTCCAATACATTTTGGGCGAATGGAGCTTCATGGGGCTCGATTTCATCGTAGGCCCTGCGGCGCTCATACCGCGGCAGGATACGGAGACCCTCTGCAATGAGGCGCTTCGCCTCATAAAGGAGCGCTGGTATAAAACGCTCCTCGATATCTGCACCGGCACGGGCTGCGTCGCGATATCGCTCAACAAGCTCTCGGGGATAAGTACGGAGGCGTCGGATATCTCGCCCGCGTGCGTCCGGCTCGCAAGGGAAAACGTACTTAAAAACGGCGCGGAAGCGACCGTGCGCGAGGCGGATCTGTTCTTCGGCGCTTCGCGGTACGATATCGTCACCGCGAACCCGCCCTATATAAATGATGAAGATATGACGCATTTGCCGGAAGAGGTAAAGCGGGAGCCCGCACTCGCCCTCGCGGGGGGCAGGGACGGGCTCGATCTCTACCGCCGTATCGCGGCAGACGCCGCGGCGCATATACTGCCCGGCGGCGCGCTCGTAATGGAGGTCGGCATGGGCGAAGCGGATGCGGTCAGGGCGCTGTTTCCCGGGCGCGAGACCCGTACGGTAAAGGATCTTAACGGGATCGAACGCGTTGTTTCGATCGATTTTTGAGGGCTTTTTATGCTTGATAAACTCAAAAAAATGAAGGAAAGATACGAGGAGCTGGGCGAACGGCTTTCGGAGCCCGCCGTGATCGGCGACCAGACCCTTTTCAGAGAGCTCGCCAGGGAGCATTCACAGCTTGGCGAGATAGTCGCCGTTTACGATGAATACTCTGCTGCGCTCGCCTCCCGGGAGGAGGCGCGGGAGCTCATCGCCGGCACCGACGACGCGGAGCTTAAAGAGCTCGCGCATGAGGAGCTGCGCGGGGCTGAGGAAAAGGCCGCGGCTCTCGAGGAGCAGCTTAAGCTCATGCTGCTTCCCAAGGACCCGAACGACGAGAGGAACGTCATAATCGAGATCCGCGCCGGCATAGGCGGGGACGAGGCGGCGCTCTTCGGCGCGACGCTCTTCCGCATGTATTCAAGGTACGCCGAGCGGCATAATTTCAAGCTCGAAGTGATCGACATGAACGATACCGAGATAGGCGGCATAAAGGAAGCCGTATTCCAGATAAACGGCAAAAACGCCTATTCCCGCATGAAATTCGAAAGCGGCGTGCACCGCGTACAGCGCGTGCCCGAGACCGAATCCCAGGGGCGCATACACACCAGCGCCGCGACCGTCGCCGTGCTTCCCGAGGCGGAGGACGTCGACGTCGTCATCGATCCGAACGACATCAGGGTCGATACCTACCGTTCCTCGGGCGCAGGCGGGCAGCACGTCAACAAGACCTCGTCCGCGATAAGGATAACGCATATCCCCACGGGCATAGTGGTGCAGAGCCAGGACGAAAGGAGCCAGATCCAGAACCGCGAAAAGGCGATGCGCGTTTTGAAGAGCCGCCTTTACGAGCTCTATTCCACCCGCGCGCACGACGCTGAGGCGGAGGCGCGCCGAGCGATGGTTGGCTCCGGCGACCGCTCCGCAAAAATAAGAACGTATAATTTCCCCCAGAGCCGCGTCACGGATCACCGCATCGGGCTGACGCTCTATAAGCTGGAGGCGTTCGTCGACGGCGATATGGACGAGATGATCGACGCGCTCATACTCGACGAAAGGATGAAGCTCCTGAAGGGCGAGGACGGGGAATGACCCTGCATATGGAGGAAACGATTGTTAAGACTTTCTGAAATAAACGAAGATAACTGGCTCGAAGTGAGACGGCTTACCGTGAGCGAAGACCAGAAAGGCTTTATGGACAGCGCGCTCGGTATCATCGCAAGGGGATACGTGTACCGGGCCTTCCGTGCAAAGGTCTACGCGATAGCCGAGGACGATAACGTGATAGGCGCCGCGCTTATAAAAGATCTCGACGATGAGCCCGCCTGCTATGATCTTCAGCAGTTCATGATAGACGCCCGCTTTCAGGGCAGGGGGTACGGTACGGCCGCGCTGCGGCTGATCCTCTCGGAGCTTGAAAAGGAGCGCAAATACCCATGCGCGGAGGTCTGCGTCAAAAAGGACGATCGGGCCGCCCTGCGCGTCTACGAAAAGGTCGGCTTCGTCGATACGGGCTATGTGGACGAGGATGCGCCGGATTGTCTTAATTTGATGTACTTTTTTGATCGGAAAGATGAACACGGAAGTATTTAACGCAAAAACGCAAAAGGAAAACGGCACGCAGTACGCCGGGCGGGTGATCCGCGCGGGCGGTCTCGTCGCGTTCCCGACGGAAACGGTCTACGGACTCGGCGCGAATGGGCTCGACGGCGAGGCGGTCGCAAGGATATTCGAAGCGAAGGGCAGACCGCAGGATAACCCCCTTATACTTCACGTCGCCAAAAAATCGGACGTGAAGGATCTTTGGCGGCACGTGCCGGACGGCGCGAAAAGGCTCATGGACGCGTTCTGGCCGGGCCCGCTCACGCTGATATTCGTAAAGAGCGATATAGTTCCCGAAGAGGTCACGGCGGGGCTCGACACCGTCGCCGTCAGGATGCCCGAGCATAAGACGGCGCTTGCGCTGATACGCGCGGCGGGCGTGCCGATCGCGGCGCCCTCCGCAAATCTGTCCGGCAGACCCAGCCCGACGACCGCGGAACACGTGCTCCAGGATATGGACGGCAGGATCGACGTCGTGCTTGACGGCGGCGCGTGCGAGGTCGGCGTCGAATCGACGGTGCTGACGCTCGTCGGCAGACCCACCATATTAAGACCGGGCGGCATCACGAGAGAGATGCTGGAGCAGGTCATCGGGCCCGTCGAGGTATCGCCCGCGGTGCTCAGGCCCCTTAAGGAGGGCGAGGTCGCCGCGTCCCCCGGCATGAAGCACAGGCATTACGCGCCGGACGCCGAGGTCATCGTCGCCGTCGGCAATCCGAGGAAGATCGCTTCGATAATCTGCCGCGAGTACGAGATCGAGGAAGCGATGGGCAAAAACTGCGTCGTGTTGGGAACGGAGCAAACTCGCTCTTGTTATCACGGGATGAACTGTGATATAATAGGGGACAGGGAGGAGCCCGGTTCCCTTTGCAGGGAGCTCTTCGCCGCGCTGAGGCGATGGTCCGGAAGGGTCGACGTCATATTTGCCGAGGGCGTGGAGGAAGCCGATCAGGGGCTTGCCTACATGAACAGGCTTTTGAGGGCGGCGGGCTTCACCGTGCTCGATGAATAAATCGAAAGGTGCTTTTCCGATATGAAGATAGCGATATGCTCCGATCACGGCGGATATGAACTCAAGATGAAGATCATCCCCTTTATGGAGGAGCTCGGGCATGAGGTCGCCGACTTCGGCTGTTATTCCGAAACGAGCGTCGATTATCCCGACTTTGCGTTCCCCATGGCGGAGGCGGTCGCCCGCGGCGAATTCGAGCGCGGCGTCGCGATCTGCGGCACGGGCATAGGCGTTTCGATCTGCTGCAACAAAGTCAGGGGAATCCGCTGCGCGCTCTGCTCGGACGTGCTTTCCGCATCGCTCACAAGGCATCATAACGACTCGAACGTGCTCGCCATGGGCGGCAGGATAATCGGCGTCGAAACGGCGAAGGCCATCGTCAGGACCTGGCTTGCCGAGCCGTTCGACGGCGGCAGACATGAGGGAAGGATCGCGAAGATCTCCTTCTATGACAAAGCAAGATAAATACATCATATAAATCAACGGAGGCAAATCATGAGCGAATTCAAAAACGTAACGGTGATCGACCATCCCCTCGTGCAGCACAAGCTTGCCCTCTTGAGGGACAAGAATACCGGCACAAAGGATTTCCGCACCCTGCTTGCAGAGCTTTCCACGCTTATGGCATATGAGGTCACGCGCGATCTCCCCCTTGACGAGGTCAAGATAGAGACGCCCATCGCACCCACCACGGCGCATATGCTCCTCTCCTGCAAGGTCGGCGTAGTGCCCATACTCCGCGCGGGCCTCGGCATGACGGACGGCATCATGAGCCTTATCCCCACCGCCAAGATGGGTCATATAGGTCTCTTCCGCGATCCGGAAACGCTTAAGCCCGTCACCTATTACTGCAAGCTCCCCGCCGACGTTGAGGACAGGGACGTCATCGTTGTGGATCCCATGCTCGCCACCGGCGGCTCCGCCTGCGAGGGAATCAGGAAGGTCAAGGAAACGGGCTGCAAGTCCGTTCGTCTCATGTGCCTGGTCTCCGTTCCGGAGGGCATCCGCGCCGTTCAGGAGATGCATCCCGACGTAAAGATATTCACCGCCGCGATAGACGATCATCTTAACGAGCACGGCTATATCGTTCCCGGTCTCGGCGACGCCGGCGACCGTATATTCGGCACGATGTAAGATCATTTCAAAAGGCACGGGAATGAAAATTCCCGTGCCTTTTTTTGCTGCATACGGATGGAGCTCTCCGCACTCCCGCGGAGCGCCGTCACAGAAGAGAGGTATAGCTTTGATCGAACCTGACCGCGCCGTTTTCGATCCAGAGGCGTATCGCGGTATCGCCTGCGGAGCCGTAAAGCACTATGGCGTTCCTTTCTGAGTCGAATACGAAGCGGGGCATTGTGGTGGTAAGTATCAGGCGGTCTTCGGCGCCGTTTATCGAAAGCGTCTCGCTGTCGAAAACTATCTCGTCAAGGCTGCCGTCGCCGTCCATGTCAAGGCGGACGGTGCGCTTTGCGCCGTCGACCGAGGAGTATAAAAGCGGATCGTGCAGCATCACGTCGAGCCCGCCGCGAATAAGCGCCTCGACCGATGCGGGCAGCTTAAGATCCGCCGGGGAGCCCTTCCGCGCGATCGCGTAAAGGCGGCAGAAGAGGTTGCCTTCCTTATCGGGATGGAATACGAAGAAGCCGTCCTTCCCGGGGGTCTCCGAAATAAAGAATATGTTTTTCCCGTCGAGCGAGGCAAGGCTCACCTTCGAGCCTATATCGAGGAACGCCTCCCCGTCCACGGTAAGGACGGGCCCTCCGTCAACGTCCGTAACGGCGATCTCCTCCGGGCGCCCGTCGCCGTCGAGATCGACCTTCTCCGGCGTGAAGGAGGCGGAAACGACCTCGCCCCCGTTGAGCGGGTAAACAAGGCCGGAGAGTATCCTGCCCTCAAGCGAATCGGGCGCGGGGGTCGGCGTGGGCAAAACCTCGTCGCCGGCATGCGGCGCGGGGGAAGGCGTGCCGGAGCCGATATCTATTATCACTTCCGGGCCGTCGTCAGCCGGGCCCTTCACGCAGCCAACGGCAAAAATCGCGGCCGCCGCAAGGAAAACGGGCAATATCCTTTTGAATGAAGCGCCTTTCACATAATGCCTCCGTGTGGTTTATGGGACTATTATAACAGACTCCGTCCGAAAAAGCTATTGTGTACTTTGAAAATAAATGATATAATAAACAATGGACCATTGTTCGGGAGGTGAGCGCGTGTATAAAGCGGCGGGTCTCGTTTTCGGGGCCGAGGGCTGCGGGGAGACATTCCTTGCGCGCGCGGAAAAGTACCGCGTGACCGGCGGCGTTCCCGAATTCACGGTCGCCGTCACGGATGAGGAAGCGGCCGCCTGCATGCGCGCTTCCGGGCTTAACGGCGATCTTTCGCGGTATCTCGCTTCCGGCACGAAGTTTTATTTCGAGCTTATAAAGCGGGGCGGCATGCTGCTCCATTCATCCGCGGTCGCGCTCAATGGGGAGGCGTACCTCTTCTCCGGCGATCCCGGCGCCGGGAAATCCACGCACGCCGGGCTTTGGCTCAAATGCTTTCCGGGGGCGTACGTGCTCAATGACGACAAGCCCGCGCTCACCCGGTGTGAAAACGGCTTCCTCGCCTCCGGCACGCCGTGGAGCGGCAAGAACGACATCAGCCGGAACGAATCCCTGCCCGTAAAGGGGATCGCGTTCATAGAAAAGGCGCCGGAGAATTCGATCGAAAGGCTCTCCCCGAAGGACGCCGCGGTCAGGATAATACCGCAGACGGTCAGAAGGATCAGTTCGGCGCGGATGGAGGAGCTGCTCGATACCGTGGACAGGCTCGTAACGACCGTCCCGGTTTACGTTCTTAAGTGCAGACCGGACGAAGACGCGGCCCGGCTTGCGCATTCGGCAATGAAATCTTATCAGGAGAAAACGATATGAAGATAAAAGAGGGTTTTGTTTTAAGGCGTGTCGCGGACGCGACCATCGTCGTCCCCGCTGGGAAGACCGCGCTCGATTTCAACGGCATGATAACCCTTAACGATACCGCCGCGTTCCTGTGGAAGCTCCTTGAGGAGGACAGGAACGAGGATGAGCTCCTCAAAGCCATGCTCGGCGAGTATGACGTGGAGGAGGATATCGCCCGCGCGGGCATAGAAAGGTTTGTAAAGAAGCTCTCCGCCGAGGGACTGCTCGTCTGACGGGCCCGCTCTATGGCAGAACAGCGAAAGGTTAGCGCGTCCCTTTCCGATATGGAAGGGCTGATCCGTTCCCGCCTTAAGGAGGGCGGCAGCGTGAGCTTTACCCCAAGGGGAGGGAGCATGCTCCCGATGCTCCGCGCAAACGGCGACAGCGTTACCCTTACAGCCCCGCCGGAGCGTATAAAGCGCGGCACGGTGGCGCTCTTCGTATTGAGGAGCGGCGATGAAAAGAAGTACGTGCTGCACCGCCTTGTTTCGGCGGACCGCAAAAAGGGCGAGTACGTCTTCATGGGCGACAAGCGGACGGACTGCGATCCGCCCGTAAAAAGGGAGGATATCATCGGCGTCGTCACCGCTTTTACAAGCCGGGGCAGGGCGTCCGATATGAAGGAGCCCGGGTATAAGCTCTATTCGGCCTGGATGACGGCGACGAGGCGTATCCGTCCCGTTTCGTTCAGGCTCCAGAGCGCGGCCTGGCGCGTGTGGCAAAAG
>CAMZAY010000008.1 GCA_947304365.1 uncultured Clostridia bacterium
GCATCAAAACACATATCATAGCAATACACAATACTGTTAGTCTTCGCATATCTAGAATGGCCTCCTTTCTTTATTCCAAGTGGGGAAATACAACACTGTCCATCATTGTTTTTCATCATGTCGTTCCAGATCTCAATATCCATATCCCATACGGATGCGTCTGAAAAATCGCCGCACAGTTCCTCATAGAGCTCCTGCGTTTCATCTTCCGTCAGAAGACCGCTCGGATCGCACCCACATAACACCATCGCTGCTGTCAACAAGGAAACGATCAAGGCACATGCTTTTTTCATGTTATCCTCCACGCGTCCGATAATATGTTTTCATATATATAACGGTTAAGCGCGCCGTTTGGTTCCTTCAATATTATAACATAAATCGGAGGGGTCGTATCCCCTCCGATAATATATTTTCGGATCTGTTTCAGGCGACCGAACTGCGCCGGGAATACGCCGGGTTATTTTTCCGACTTCTTCAGTCGGCCGGAAAAGGACCACATCGCCGCCGGGCAGACAGCTGACGCCGACTGATGAGGGGCGCTCCCGATCTACACCGCGGCGAGCGCCTCCAAAGAGAGGCCGGAGCTTTTTCTTATAAAGCTTTGGAGACCGGTTATCACGGCGGAATCGGCGTTCGGGGCGGGGCGGACGCTTATGCCGAGCAGCTTTTCGAGGCTTTCCGCCAGACCGAACTGCTTGGCTCCCCCGCCTATCAGCACCGCGCCGGAATCCACGAGGTCGGCGGCGCACTCCGGCGGAAGGCTCTCTATCGCAAAGGCGATCTCCGCCGCGATACGTCTTACCGCAGGCATGGCTGCGTCCATGAGCGCCGCGGACGCCACCTCCCTGAAAACGGGGACGCCCGTGCGGGAGGTCCTGACGCTTACCCGGAGCACGGGCGACGCGAGGCGCTTCTTGAGCTGTTCCGCGGTTTGGGAGGCGATCAGCTCGCCATGCTCCTCGGCAAACCACGCCATTATCCTTTTGTCCACCGCGTGACTGCCGACGGGGATACTGCGCTCCAAAACCGCGCCGCCGTTCGCGCAGACGAGTATGCCCGTGGTCTCCCTGCCTATATCGACGAGGAGGCTCGCCCTGTCGGCGTTAACGTCCACGCCCGCGCCCTCTGCGCCCGCCAAAAGCCCTTTTACGAGGCGCACACGGCGGAAGCCCGCCTCCCTTGCGACCTCCGCGAGCGCCTGCTTTTTGAGCGGGTTCTCGTCCGCGGGGACCGCCAGCAGGAGGCTCATCCCCGCGAGGGTCTTCCGCTTCGTCAGCGAGAGCGCGAATCGGCGCAGCATTATCGCCGCAAGCGTTATATCGGAGACTCCGCCGCGCACCGGATAGACCTCCGCCGCGTTGAGAAGCCTTCTTGAAGCGCTGCCGACCGCGAGCACGCAGCGGTGATCGTCCATGTCGAGCGCCGCGCGCGTCTCCTCGCACGCGGTCTCGCGCCGCGTCGCAAGCCTTGTATTGGCGGAGCCCATGTCCGCCGCGATGACGTTTTCAAACATAAAAAATCCGCTCCTTCGGTCCATACTCAATAATCAGTATTCCCGAAGCGGGCGGAGCTTTACATTTTTTGGGGTGCGATTTTTAGCGAATCATCCCTTCTTTGGGACTGGCCGTATGCCGAACGCGGCAAGGAGCCTGTAAACCGTATGCACGGGCAGCCCGACGACGGTGAAATAGCTGCCCTCTATGCCGGTGATATGCACGGAGAACGGACCCTGTATGCCGTACGCGCCCGCCTTGTCCATGGGGTCGCCGGTCGAGATGTATTCGAGTATCTCCTCATCCGAAAGCCTGTCAAAGCGCACCCGCGCGTGATCGCAGAGGCTGACCATCTCCTCGCCGTTTTCGCCCATGCAGACCGCCGCGACGCCCGTGTACACGACGTTTTCGCGCCCGCTCTCCGCCTTGAGCATGGCGAACGCCTCCGCCTCGTCCCGGGGCTTTCCGAGTATCGTGCCGTCGAGCACGACGACCGTGTCGGAGCCCAAAACGACGGCTTGCTTCTGCCTTTCCTCCGGAAGCGAGCGGAACACGCCGAGCGCCTTCGCCTCCGCGAGCGCCCTGACGAGCTCCTCCGGCTCCGACGCGCGCGTTTCCTCCGCCGCACCGCTTTTTATCACCGTGAATTCGTATCCGCACATCGAAAGCAGCTCCCTTCTTCTCGGCGAACCGCTTGCAAGGATCAGTTCCATAACGACCTCCTTTTTCCCATGTTTTGATTATAAAGGGTCGAGCCGGTTTATGCAAGTGGGAGACAGGGACAAATATAAATTGGAAACAGAATCAAAAGAAATTATTACAAAAAAGTTACAAATAGTTCCATTTAGGGTTGACAAAGACTCCGGAGGGTGTTACAATATGCTTATCCTCAATGTAATGGCGGCAGTGTCCCCATTTTAGTGGGGAAATCGTTCGAAAAGGAGGCGGAAAAACATGATCGTCGGCAGTTTTAACGTTACGGTCGATGCGCAGGGCAGGCTCATTGTTCCTTCCGATTGGGCCGAAGCTCTCGGAGAGCGCGTCGTTGTTATCCGCGATCTTTCTCCCTCCGGCGAACATTTCCTCACTGCACTGCCCATGGAGGCCTATCAGAGCTATATCAGCGATTTCGCTCACAATCCCGCTTCCGATCCGCGCAGTCACGATCTTTCGAGGAAGCTTCTGCAGTACGCCTGCGACTGCAAGATCGATCAGAAGAAGCGCCGCATCTCGATAGTCTCCTCCAGCCTGCAGTACGCCGGCATTGAAACGAGCGCCGTGCTTACCGCGAACATCCGCTCCTCCTACTCCGTGTTCGAGATCTGGGCGCCCGAGGCGCTCGAGCGCAGCAACGCCGAGTTCGACGAGTGGCAGTATCAGGAGGCCCTCAAGAAGAACGCCGACGAGGTCAAGGGCATAAAATGACCGATTCGAGCTACCACACTCCGATAATGCTCCGCGAGGTGCTGGAGCTTATGGAGCCCGCACGCTGCCGCGCGACGATCGACGGCACGCTCGGCGGGGGCGGTCACAGCGAGGGGATACTTGAGCTTTTGCCCGAGACTTCGGTGCATTTCGGGATCGACCGCGATCCGGAGGCGCTCGTCGCGGCGGGGGCAAGGCTCTCACGATTCAGTAACTTTCATGCCGTACACGGCAATTTCTTTGATATGAAGGAGCTCATCCCCCTTGGGGAGTACGGGCTCACGGGGGTCGACGGGATACTTCTCGATCTGGGCGTCAGCTCCCACCAGCTGGACGACGGCAGCCGCGGCTTCTCCTACAACACGGAGGCGCCCCTCGACCTGAGGATGGATAAAACGGCTCCGCTCTCCGCTTACGAGGTGGTCAACACCTACCCCGTGAAGAGGCTTTACGAGGTGATCCGGGATTACGGCGAGGAACGCTTCGCCTCCCGCATTGCGAACTTTATCGCCGCGGCGCGCGAGAAGGCGCCGATCGAGACCACTTCGGAGCTTGCGGCGATCATAAAAAACGCCATTCCCGCGGCGGCAAGGCGGGAAGGACCCCACCCCGCGAGGCGCACCTTCCAGGCGCTGCGCATAGAGGTGAACGGCGAGCTTGAGGGGCTCGGCGAGGCGATAAAAAACGCCGCTGGTCTGCTCGAGCCTGACGGAGTGCTGTGCGTGATAACGTTCCACTCCCTTGAGGACAGGATAGTGAAAAACGTGTTCCGGGAGCTTAAAAACCCCTGCACCTGTCCCCCATCCGCTCCGATATGTATCTGCGGCAAAAAGCCGATCGCCGAGATACTTACGGCAAAGCCCATTACGGCTTCCGGGGAGGAGCTTGAAAGGAACCCGCGTTCAAGAAGCGCAAAGCTGCGTGCGATACGCCGCACGCATAACGATATGTGAGGATGAATAAGATGAGTATGCCTGAGTCGAACAAGAAGAAGAGCCTCGACGCGATCAGGGTCTATGCGCCCAGCCGCGGCAGCCTCGCCCTTGACAGCGAGGCGTTGCCCTATACCCGCGTCGCGGAGCCCGCTCCCGCGGCGGCTCCCCGCCGTCCCAAGCTCGTTCCTCTTGCTCCCGCAAAGAAGAGGCATACGCTCCTCGACACTATGCGCGAATACAAGGTGCTGCCCAAGACGGCGGCGGTCGTGTGCATACTCGCCATGGCGTTCGCGCTGATATTCACGCTCTCCGGCTTCAACAACATCTCCGCCTCGCAGAAGGAGATCAACAAGCTCTCGAAGCAGGTATCCGAGATGGAAAAGAACGTTGAGAAGGCGAACGTGGATCTGCTCTTCTCGCTGGACCTTGCCTCCGCGCACGATGCGGCAAGGAACGCGGGCATGAGCTACCCCGGAACGGGAAACGCAGGTAATTGATCCCTTAAAGGGAGGTTTTAATAAGTTGGCAGAAAAGCGTAGAAAGAAGCGTCGCTTCAAGCTGGTGGCTCCGAACACAAAACCCGCCAGACCTTTGAAAGTCCGCCTCATGCATACGCTTGTTGCTTATGCCGTTTTATTCCTGTTGCTGACAGGATTTTTGTTTGTTATTCAGGTCATAATGGGGCCGAAGCTCCAGCGCTCCGCGCTGAGCCAGTGGACGAGGACGACCCTTATCGCCGCCGACCGCGGCGAGATACTCGACCGCTCCGGCAAGGTGCTTGCCACGAACGGCAACGTGTATAAGGTAGTGATATGGCCGAAGAACATACCCGAGGGCGACCGTGAGCGCACCGCCGCGGAGCTTTCGAAGCTTTTGAACCTTGATTACGAAACGGTGCTCAAGCGCTGTTCCTATACCAAATATCAGGAGATCGTGCTGAAGAGGCAGATCGATTCCGCCACGCGCGACGCGGTCAATGCGCTGAAGCTCGGCAGCGGCGTGGGCACGGCGGCGGACAGCAAGCGCTACTACCCCATGGGCAGCCTGTTCTCGCAGGTGCTCGGGTTCACCAACGTCGACAACGCCGGGCAGGCGGGACTTGAGCTGAGCCTTAACGAGTACCTTGCCGGCAAGGACGGCAAGCGCATAGCCGAGACGGACAGCTCCGGCAATCTTCTTGCCTACGGCCAGACCGAATACATAGAGCCGGTGAACGGCCTGCAGGTGCGCCTTACCTGCGACAGCATAATCGAGGGGTATCTTGAGAACCGGCTTAACGAGGCGCTTGAGATAAACAACGCGAAGCGCGCGATGGGCATAGTCATGGACTGCACGAACGGCGCGATACTCGCGATATCCTCCAAGCCCGATTACGATCCGAACGATCCGCCCCGCAGCGATCTTGAAAAGCTTGCGGAGCTTTCGCGCGACAGGATCGTTACCGACGTTTACGAGCCCGGCTCCACGTTCAAGATAATCACGCTTGCGGCGGCGCTCGATTCCGGCGCGGCAAGCACGAGCAGTCATTTTGCATGCAGCGGCGGCAGCATAGTCAACGGCGAGACCATCCACTGCTGGAAGCACGCCGGGCACGGCGATCAGGACCTTACCCGGGCGGCGGAGAACAGCTGCAACTGCGCGTTCTTAAGGCTCGCGCTGAACATGGGCAAGGAGACCTTCTACGATTACATCTACGCGTTCGGCCTCGGCAAGAGCACGGGAAGCGGGCTAATAGGCGAGGCGAGCGGCATAGTCACGCATCAGAAATACGTTACCGAAAACGATCTGGCGAGGATCGGCTTCGGTCAGAGCATCGCCGTGACGCCCATACAGCTCGCGGCGGCGGTATGCGCCGCGGTGAACGGCGGCGAGCTCTATCAGCCCTACATAGTCGACAGCATGACCGATTCGGAGGGCAACACTATATTCAAGGCCGAGACCGCGCCCGTGCGCCGCGTGATCTCCGAGGAGACCAGCGCGGTTGTAAGGAAGATACTCCAGAGCGTAGTCGACAACGGCACCGGCAA
Source organism: uncultured Clostridia bacterium (assembly GCA_947304365.1). Classification (GTDB taxonomy): domain Bacteria; phylum Bacillota; class Clostridia; order Christensenellales; family CAG-138; genus UBA3857. The sequence continues at coordinate 5,881 of CAMZAY010000008.1, forward strand.
AAACTGCCGCATAGAGGGCTATAAGGTCGGCGGAAAGACCGGCACCGCCCAGAAATACGATTCCTACGGCCGCGTGGATCAGGGCAAGTACATCTGCTCGTTCATAGGCTTTGCGCCGGCAGACAATCCCAGGTTCGTCTGCCTCATACTCGTCGACGAGCCGAACGTCGATCAGATATTCGGCAGCACCGTCGCCGCGCCGTTCGTAAAGGACGTGCTCGAGGACGTGCTTCATTATATGAACATCCGCCCGACGGAGGCTTCCGACACGGTCGAGGTGCCCAATCTCACCGGCCTTACGACGGAGGAAGCCGCGGCAAAGCTCGAGGAGCTCGGCCTGTCCGCCGTCTGTCAGAGCGAGGGCGTCGTTATGGCGCAGGTCCCCGCCGCGGGCGAGAGGGTGTCCAAGGGCTTCCAGGTGCTCCTTTACACCGGCGAGAACGGCGGCGATGATTCCGAGTACGGCAAGGAGTACGTAACCGTGCCCGATCTTAAGGGCTATACCCCGCTGCAGGCGTACGACGCGCTGAAGGCGCTCGGGCTGGTGATGACCTCCGACGACGAGGATCCCGCCGGCTGGGCGTACATACAGTCCGTAAATCCCGGTATTGTCGTTGAAAAAGGCAGTACCATCAAAGTAAATTTCAGCTTCTATATCCCCGACGACAATTAAGGGAGGTTTGATCCATGCTTCTTTCAGAGCTTGTAAAAGACACAGGTTTCCGCCTCGTCAATCCCGGCGCGGAGGACATCGACATAAAGAGGATCGAGTACGATTCGCGCCGCGTTAAGGAAGGCGCATTGTTCGGCTGCGTGGTCGGCACGTTCAAGGACGGTCACGATTATGCGGAGGGCGCGGTCAAAAACGGCGCCGCCGCGCTGATAGTCGATCACGAGCTGCCCCTCGGCGTGCCGCAGATCGTCGCCCCCAACTCGAGGCGCGCCATGGCGGAGCTTGCGATGAAGCTCTACGGCTACCCCGCGAAGGAGCTGAAGATCATAGGCGTCACCGGCACGAACGGCAAGACGACCACCACCTACATGATAAAATCCATTGCCGAGAAATGCGGCCTTAAGGTCGGCCTTATCGGCACGATACGCAATATAATCGGCGACAGGGTGATATCCACCCAGCGCACCACCCCCGAATCCACCGAGCTGCAGGAGATACTCCGCATGATGGCGGACGAGCACGTCGATCTCGTCGTTATGGAGGTAAGCTCGCACTCCCTCGATCAGGAGCGCGTTTACGGGCTTGAATTCGAGGTGGGCGGCTTTACGAACCTCACCCAGGACCATCTTGACTATCACAAGACATTCGAGAACTATCTTGCGGCGAAGCGCAAGCTCTTTGAAAGGAGCGCCTTCGCGGTGGTGAACGCCGACGATCCCTGGAGCGAGAAGCTCCTGAAGGGGCTCGACATCCCCCGCATGACCTACGCCGTGAGGGAGCCCGCGGATATCTACGCGAACAATATAGAGATCTGCGTGCGGGACGTCGAATTCGACATGACCACACCGGAGGGCTCGGCGCATATCTCGGTGCCCATCCCCGGCCTCTTCAACGTGTTCAACGCCATGCTGGCGGCGGGCATATCGTTAAAGCTCGGCTTCCCGATGGATAAGATCGCGGAGGGGCTGAAGGACGTTTCGGGCGTCACCGGGCGCATGGAGGCGCTGCCCACGGAGGGGTTCCCCTTCTCCGTCATACTCGATTTCGCGCACACTCCCGACGGGCTCATCAATCTGCTCACCTCCGTGCGTGAATTCGCAAAGGGACGCGTCATTTCCGTATTCGGCTGCGGCGGCGACCGCGACCACGCAAAGCGCCCCATAATGGGCGAAGCGGCGGGCAGGTATTCCGATTTCTGCGTTGTCACGTCGGATAACCCCCGCACGGAGGATCCCATGTCCATAATCGGCAACGTGCTCGACGGCGTGAACAAGACCGCCGTGGAATACGTGGTCATTCAGAACCGGCGCGAGGCGATAAAATACGCCCTTACCCACGCGAAGCCCAACGACGTGGTCGTGCTTGCGGGCAAGGGACACGAAACATATCAGGAGATAAAGGGAGTCAAATATCCCTTTGACGAGAAGGTAGTCGTAGCTGAACTGCTCGACGAGATGCGCTCTAAACAATAAAGCCCCGAGCGCGGCTTTACGGAGGTAACGAAAGATGACAGGACCCGTTCGTGAAATATTGGCGTTCATAGTTTCGGCTGCGATAGTGATGCTTATCGCTCCGTTCTTCATACCCATGCTGCGCCGCTTGAAATACGGTCAGGTGGAGCGCGAGGAGGGTCCCCATGCCCACTCCGCCAAGGAGGGCACTCCCTCGATGGGCGGGCTGATGTTCGTACTCGCGATAATCGCCGCGACGCTCGCCTTCTCCCGCTACAACATCGCGCTGTGGTACTCCGTGCCCGCGCTCATAATGATGGTCGGATTCGGGCTGGTCGGGTTCCTTGACGATTTCATAAAGGCAAAGAAGAAGCGCAACCTCGGCCTAAGGGCGTATCAGAAGATAATCGGGCAGGTGCTCCTTGCGGCGGCGGTCGCCGTGTTCGCTTACAAATACATCGGCTCCGAGATATACTTCGCAAGCTTCAACGCGAAGATCGACATCGGCTGGGGCTACATCCCCCTCGTAATGTTCACGGTCATCGCGATAGTAAACTCCACCAATCTTACCGACGGGCTCGACGGGCTTGCCTCCGGCGTGACGCTCATTTACTCGCTCGCCATGGCGGTCGTGTTCATATTCCTCTCCGGCGCGTTTGCGGAGGGCTTCGGCCACAAGGCGGCTTTTGAAGCGGACGCGGCGGGCATGGAGTGCATGGCGGTGTTCTCGCTCGCGGTGGCGGGCGGCTGCCTCGGGTTCCTGTCGAAGAACAGCTACCCCGCCAAGGTGTTCATGGGCGATACCGGCTCCATGGCGCTGGGCGGCGCAATGTGCGCGATGGTGCTCTATTCAAGGCACCTCTTCCTCTTCCTGCTGATGGGCTGCTGCATAGTGGCTTCCGCCGTCAGCGTGGTTTTGCAGGTGGGCTCGTTCAAGCTCCGCCACGGCAAGAGGATATTCAAGATGGCTCCCCTTCACCATCATTTCGAGTTGAAGGGGCATCCGGAGACGAAGGTCGTCACCGGCTACATGATCGTGACGGCGCTTGCCTGCCTCGCCGCGCTCATGCTGTTTATCTGAACCAGTTAACTTTCGGCCGTTCGGTCTCAAGCCTCGTTGGAAACGTGTTTCACGTTGGCACTTGGTACGTTTCTTTGAGGCGAGGGATCGAAGCTTGCAAGGCTTTAAAGGGCGCTTGCAAAAGGAGAGTCAGCTTTTGCAAGCTCCCGCTCCCGCCGAACGGCCGCTTTTTATAACAAGAAAGCCGGATACAGGCGTTTCATAAATTTTTGCGAGAGGTGATAACATGGTCTGCGAAGCAAACGAAAAGAAGAAAACGGCTCTTATCGTCGGCATGGCGAAGAGCGGCATTTCCTCCGCAAAGTTGCTTTACCAAGCGGGCTACCGCGTGATAATCAACGATCTTAAATCCGAGATCCCCGGGCTTGAGGAGGCGCTTTGCGGCGTCGAGTACGAAAACAGGCTCGGCGTAGCTCCCGAGGCGCTTCTTGAAGGAGTGGATCTTATGGTGCTCTCCCCCGTCATACCGATATTCCGTCCGTTCGTCAAGCAGGCGATCGCGCAGGGCATAGAGGTGATAGGCGAGATCGAGCTCGGCTGGCGTTACTGCGACCGCGGCACGCGCTTCGTGTGCATCAGCGGCACAAACGGAAAGACCACCACGACCGCGCTCACAGGCGAGATATTCAAAGCCGACTGCAGGATGAGGGCAGACGGTTCAAAAACATTCGTTCTCGGCAATATCGGTATCCCCATCACGGAGCACGCGCTGGAGACGCGTTCCGGGGATACCGTTGTTGCGGAGACGGCTTCGCTGCAGCTTGAAAGCATAGTCGATTTCCGTGCGAACGCGGCGGGGCTCCTCAATATCACGGAGGATCACATCAACCGCTTCGGCTCGATGGAAGCATACATCGCCGCCAAGAAGCGTATGTTTGAAAACCAGACGGAGGACGATATCGCCGTGCTCAACGCCGACGATCCCATCGTGATGACCGTCAAAACGAGGGCGAGGGTGCTGCTCTTCTCCCGCCTGCACGAGGTGGCGAACGGCGCCTTCGTAAGGGACGGCATGATAATCTACCGGAGGGGCTGCATCGAGGTCCCCGTTATAAAGGCGAACGAGCTCGGCATAATCGGCGCGCACAACCTTGAGAACGCGCTCTGCGCGGTCTGCCTCTCGCTCGGCATGGGCGTGAACATAAACGCGCTCCGCGAGACGCTCAAGACCTTCTCCGGTGTGGAGCACCGCATCGAGTTCACAAGGGTGCTCGACGGAGTTACCTATTATAACGACTCGAAGGGGACCAACCCCGAATCCACCATAAAGGCGATCGAGGCGATGCGCCAGCCCGCCGTGCTGCTGCTCGGCGCGGGCAATTACGACAAGCAGTCCGATTACCGCCCGGTGTTCCGCGCCGCAAAGGGACGCGTGCGCGCCGCCGTAGTGAACGGCTCCAATACCGAGGCGATCATGAAGGCCGCCGTCGAGGAGGGCTTTACAGAGATAGTCGCCGTGGGCGACGATTTCCGCGAGATGATACTCACCGCCAAGGGTCTTGCTCACGAGGGCGACGCGGTGCTCCTCTCCCCCGCCTGCGCAAGCTGGGGCATGTTCACCGATTACGAGGAGCGCGGAAGGATATTCAAGGACATAGTTAATTCACTCTGATCTGCCGGCAGACGCCGGAAAGGAGCTTTTAAGGCATGGAAACCGCCGCGACCGAAAAGAAGACCGAGAAGCGCGAAGTCAAACGCCATCATTTTGACTTCCCGTTCTTCATCGTGCTCATGCTCATCTCCGCCTTCGGGCTGGTGATGCTCTTTTCGGCGAGCTATTATTACGCCCAGACGAAATACGGCGACGGCACATATTTCCTGAAACGCCAGCTCGTATTCTTCGCGGTCGGGCTCGCGGCGCTGCTCGTGCTCTCCTTTATCGATTACAGATATTACCGCAAGCTGGCGCTGCCCGGCTATATAGGCGTGTGCGTCGTGCTGATACTTACGCTCATCCCCGGGATAGGCGTTAAGATAAACGAAGCAAGGCGCTGGATCAACATCGCGGGCTTCCAGTTCCAGCCCTCCGAGATAGCCAAATTCGCGCTCGTGATAGCGCTCTCGACGGCGATATGCTCCAAGAAGCTCGTAATGCAGAGCTTTATACAGGGCGTCATACCCTGTCTTCTGATACTCGCTCCCATAGCGGGGCTCATAGTGCTCCAGCCGAATTTCTCGATGGTCATCATACTCGCCGCGGTCACGTACGTCATGCTGTACCTGGGCGGCGTCCGCATGAGCCACAGGTTCCTGCTCGTCGTAGTTGGAGTGATACTCGGCATACTGGTGCTTTATCTGAAGAGCTACCGATCGAACAGGATAAGCGCCTGGTGGAACCCGGAGGCAGATCCCACCGGCAGCAGCTATCAGGCGATACAGTCGCGCATTGCGCTCGGCAACGGCGGCCTGTTCGGGCAGGGGCTCAACTTCTCCCGTCAGAAGCTCAACTTCCTTCCCGAAAGGGAGAACGACTACATACTCGCGATAATCGGCGAGGAGCTCGGCTTCGTCGGCTGCCTCGCGCTGATATCGGGCTATGCTTTCCTCGTTTGGCGCGGCATTACGATAGCGCTGCGCTGCCGCGACCGCTTCGGCAGACTGCTTGCCGGCGGCGTGATATCGGTGCTCGCGATACAGGTGCTGATCAACGTCGGCGTCGTTACGAGCGCCATCCCCTCAACAGGACAGACGCTCCCATTCGTAAGCTACGGAGGCACGTCTTTGATGGTCTTCCTTGCCGCGATGGGGATACTGCTGAATATTTCAAGATACACAGAGGTCGAGACCGAAAATGCCGATCGAGCGGAAAACAAAACCGGCGGCTGACCGTTCCAACAAGGGAACGAAGCCCAAAGCGCCCGCGAATAAGCGCGCGCAGGTTTATTCTGCCCGCGAGGACCGCTCCGGCGGGAGATCGCCCATAGTGCATACCGCCGCAAGGAGCGAAGCCGTCCCCGTTAAGAAGACGCAGCCCGAATCGACCGATACGGTAAGGAGCTTCACCAAGGCCGGCTCCGCAGGGAAGGCGCCCGCGAGGAAGGCGCCCGCAAGGACGACGACGGCGCGCTTCAAGCCGCAGCTTTCGACCAGGCAGAAGCTGAGCCTTGCTGCGGTCGCGGCGGTGCTTCTGATCGCCGGTTTGCTGGTGGGCGGGTACTTCCTTACAAAGGTGAAAAGCATAACCGTCGCCGGGAACAGCCGCTATACCGCGGAGACGATCATAAACCGCTCCGGGCTTTACACGGGCCGGAACATACTCGTCTACGACCTGGGCGAAGCGAAAAAGCGCATCGAGGAGGATCCCTACCTCATCTGCACGGGCATAAAGCGCGTATTCCCCTCCGGGCTTGAAATAGGCGTGAAGGAGCGCCGCGAGTACGGCGCGGTCGCCATGACGGGCGGCAATTACTGCGTGATCGACGATACGGGCTACGTGCTCTCCGTCGGCAAGCGCGAAAGCCTTGACGGGCTGATACCCATTTACGGGCTGTCCTCGATGGGCTTCTCCGTGGGCACGCGCATAGACATGGACAAATCGAAGCTGCGCCCCTACACCGTGATGGAGATGATCACGGCGCTTGGCGAGAACAGCTACAAGATACGCGAGATAGATATCTCCAACGCCTCCAACGTAAAGCTCGTCACAACCGACGGAGTTACCGTGTACCTCGGCGATTCGGTCGATATCCCCTCGAAGATACAGCGCATGTTCAGGGCGCTCGCGAAGGTGGACCCCGCAAAGGCTTCCTATGCGATAGTGTACGTCAACACCTCCGGCACGACCGACCTGTCCTACCCCACGGCGGCGCCGACCGAAACGCCGGAGCCCGCCGAAACTCCGGAGCCGAGCGAGACTCCCTCCGGGAACGAATGAGTTAATAACGCCCGCGAGAAAACCGGACGGGCCGCATTATAAGCCCTTGGGAGCTGCCCCGTGTAGACGCAGCATTGGGCAGCTCCCCAAAGGAAAAAACCGAACAGAAAACGTCCGAAAGCAGGGAAAACGCTCCGGATTTGTTCCGTGCGTCTTTTTTTATTATTTTCGGAAGGCGCTTTTAACGCGCAAAAATTCACCGTTTATTCAAAAAACAATCAAATATA
>CAMZAY010000009.1 GCA_947304365.1 uncultured Clostridia bacterium
TCCTGAATGATAAATTCGTTCATCTCGTTATCCGGTAAAGCATTGCGTTGACTATAGCCGCGGCGACGTTAGAGCCGCCCTTCCTGCCGCGCGCCACGATGTGCGGAACGGAGGATGCGATAATGAGCTCCTTCGATTCGACGACGTTCACGAAGCCGACGGGCACGCCGATAATGAGCTTGGGCGCGAGCCTGCCCGCCTTAATAAGCTCGTCCAGCGTGATAAGCGCGGTCGGCGCGTTGCCGACGGCGAATATCAGCGGTTTTTCAAGCCCCGCCGCCTTTTCCATGGAGACTGCGGCGCGTGTGACGCCGCGCGCCCTGGCTTCTTGGGCAACGTCTTCGTCGCTCATGAAGCAGTGCACCTCTCCGCCGAGCTTCGCAAGGGTCGTTTTGCTGATGCCCGACTTCGCCATCTGCGTGTCGGTAACTATATCGCAGCCGTTTTTCAGGGCCTCGATGCCAATACTGACCGCGTGCTCCGAGAACACGAGGTTTTTCACGTACTCGAAATCGGCGGTCGTGTGGATGACGCGCTTTATCACGAGCTCGTTTTCGGGATCGAGCGCGACGCCCTCGCTTTCCAATATGCCCGAAATTATCTCGAAGCTGCGTTTTTCTATTTCCATGGGTCTTACAATCTCAAACACGGTGTTTCTCCTTCAGCATTGCTTCGTAAAAGCCCTTTGCAAAATCGGGGTTCGCGTAAAAATGTATGTGCGGATAGCCCGCCCAGAGCGTTTCGGACGTGTGCACGCAGGGCCAGCTCCTGCCGTCGGGCTTTTGCGCGGTGAAGCCGCTGCCGGGGTCCTCCGCGTCCCAATGATGGAACTCGTGCGCTCTGATCGCGCCGCCCTTTTTGCAGAGCATATTATCCTTTTCGGCGGTGAGTCGAACATAACCGAAGCGGGTCAGTCTGCCGTTGTCGAAGCTCCTTCCCTTTATGAAGCCGACCGTCGGGGATCCGCCGACGGACTCGGTAAGATACATGAACCCGCCGCACTCCGCGACGCAGGGAAGCCCGTTCGACAAAGCCCGCCCTATGCTTTCGCGCATGGAGACGTTGGCGGAAAGCCGCTCAGCGTAAAGCTCCGGATAGCCGCCGCCGAGGTACAGCCCATGCACGTTTTCGGGAAGCCGCGCGTCCGCGATCGGGCTGAAGGGAACAAGCTCCGCGCCCATCTCGCGAAGGAGATCGAGGCTGTCCTCATAATAGAAGCAGAACGCCCTGTCGCGCGCGACGGCGATCCGCACGGGCTCGCGCTTTTCAAATGAGATCGGGGTGAAATCAAGCTCCGGCGCGGATGCGGCGAGCGCGATAACGCCCTCAAGATCTATGCTCCTCTCCGCCTGTTCGGCGAGGAGGCGCATCTTTGCCTTTATATCGGCGATCTCGTCCGCGGTGACGAGTCCCAGATGCCGGCTGCCTATCTCGCATTCCTTAATGTGCGGCATGAAGCCGAGGGGCTTTATGCCGAGGCGGGTCTCTATCTCCGGCGCGAGCGCGGAATACACCTTTTCGGTGCAGTTGTTGAGTATGACGCCTTTTATGAAGCTCTCGGGCATAAAGTCCGTAAAGCCCTTTATCTGCGCCAAAATCGAGAGTGACGCGCCCTTGGCGTTTACGGTGAGCACGACGGGCGTTTTCGTGATGCGGGCAAGGTCGTACGCGCTCGCCCTCACGGTCGTGAGACCGAGCCCGTCGTAATATCCCATAACGCCCTCTATTACGGTGAGCTCCCTTCCCCCGCCGTTTTTTGCGAGCAGGAAGCGGAGCGTGTTTTCATCGAAAAAGAAGGGATCGAGGTTAACGGACGGCGCGCCGATGACGCTCCTGTGGAACATGGGGTCGATGTAATCGGGACCGCATTTCGCGCTCCCCGCATCAAGCCCCCGCTGCTTGAGCGCGGATAAAACGGCGCAGGTCACGGTAGTTTTGCCGCAGCCCGAGCCCGTGCCCGCGATCAGCACCCTGTTGATCTTTGCCTTTTGTTCACTCATTTTCGTATTCCGGGATCCTGTGATACTCTATCGGTTCAGCGCCCTCGAACCTGACCGCATAGCCCGTGCCGGTGCCGGGAGTGAACGCGAACCTACCGTTGGGGTTGGGAAAGAGCTTTGCGAGCACTCCGCCTATCACGCCGCCGTGGGTGATCACGACCGCGTCCTCGCCCGCCTCGATTATGGGCTTAAGCGCCTCAAGCGCGCGGCGCGTCACCTGCTCGCCGCTTTCGCCTCCGGGACAGACGTTCTTTTCGTTATCGCCCGTGCACCATTCGATGAATTTGGGATCGTTCTTCAGCTCCTCGTACGAGCGCATCTCGAATTCGCCGAGGTTTATCTCCCTCATGCCGGGAAGCGCATCGTGCGGGGTATCGCCGTAGAGCGCGGCAAAGGACTGCTCCGCGCGCTTCATACCGCTGGTGTAAAGCTTTTTCACAGCGGGATAACCGCCTTTTCCGGCAAGCTCCCTAAGCTCCCTCTCACTCTCGGCGGTGATGGGCAGATCGGTCGCGCCGTAATAGAGCCCCTTTTCCGTGCCCTCGGTCGCGCCGTGACGGATCAAATAAAGTATCATTTAAGCACCTCGCCGAGTCCCAGGAACACCCTCGTTACGGAGGAAGCCTCCGCCGCGAGCATTTTCAAAACCGCGCCGTGCGTTTCGCGCCAGAGCCTTTCGGCGGGGTCCGTCGGGACTATCCCGCAGCCTATCTCACGCGAAATAACAACGGCGTTTTTTATATGCGGCAAAAGGCTTTTAACTGTCTCGTCCGGGGAGAGACCCTCCGCCGCCGCGCTTTTCGTCAGCGCCTCAAGATGATAAAAACAGGCGCGCTCTTCTTCGGGGAAGCCCGCCGAAAGATCGAAAAGCGCCTCCTCCGAAAAGCCGTATTTCTTTACCGCGTACGTCAGCTTTCCCTGATACGCGCCGCCGATTATCAGATCCATAATTACCTCACAAAAACAAGTACGATAATACCGACGCACTCGCCCAGAGTGAGCGCGACGCCCGAGATATCGCCGTTCATGCCACCAAGCTGCCTCTTTCCGTAAAGGCAGAAGAGCCAGTAGCCTATGGCCGCCGCCGCGGGAGCGATGCCCGAAAGCCGCATGAACACGACGGGGAGCGCGATCGCCGCCGCAAGCATAACGCAGAGCGGTATTATGAGCCGTTTATCCCTCTTTCTCGAATACTGGCTCGTGCTCATGGGCTTTAGGCCAAGCACCGCGACGCCCGCGCATGCGCGGGTCGAAACCGGTATGAGCGCGAGGGGGATGAGCTTTTCCGCCGAGTACTCCCACGACATAAGCACGGCAAACGATGCGAGCATCAAAAGCCCCAGCGAAATGACCGCGAACGAGCCCGTGTGCGGGTCCTTCAGTATCTTCTGCCGAGTTTCGAGATCGCGCCTCGAAAGCGCCGCGTCGCAGACGTCCATAAAGCCGTCGAGATGTATAAAGCCCGTCAGGAGCCACGGCACAGCGGCAAGGAGCGCCGCCGTGACCGCCGCGGGAAATACAAGCAGGCTCGTTAAATACGCCGCGAGCGCCCAAACGCCGCCGACGATAAGCCCCATCACGGGCAGGAAAACGAGCATTTTGTCGAGCGCCTTTTCGTCCCATTTTTTATACGGGCACGGCACGGCGAGGAACATCCCCCACGCCATGAAAAACGCGTGAAGCCATGCTTTCATTCGTGCAGACCTCCTTTGTAAAACTTGGGGATGCCGCAGGAGACCTCGGCGACGGTATCGAAATCCTCCGCAAGAGCGCGGAGTATCGCCGCGAGCCCCCTTCGGTAATCCTCGGTCATATCATCGTAAACCGCGCCGTCGCGGAAGACCTCGTCCGCGACGCAGACGAAATGGGCGCATTTTTCGCTCAGCGCGAGAAGCTCACGAAGCGCCCTTTCGGGAGCGGCGGGATCGAAGCAAGCCCCGAACATCTCGTTCGCAAGGAGCGCCGTCACGCTGTCAAAGAGCACGGCGGCGTTATCCGGCGGAAGCTCGCCCTCAAGCAGCTTTTTCCCGCGCTCGATAGTGACAAAGCCCATCCCGGCGCGGTCCGCGATATGCCTTTCGATGCGCTCGTCGTCCTCGCGGTCGGTCGGCTCCATGGTCGCCCAATAATATTTGGGTCCGCCGTCTGCGAGCTTTATTGTAATTTCCTGGGCGAGCGAAGATTTCCCGCTCTTCGATCCGCCAACAAGCAGTATCCTCATGCCTTGTAATTAAAATCCTTTACTTCATCGAGGTTTTTGAGATAGTCGTCATCTATCGCGGCTTCGTCGAACGTCGCCATGCCGTTCATGACGGCGCACGCCGCGCGCATCACCTGGAATGCGATCGGACAGCCGCTCCCCTCGCCGAGCCGCATATCGAGGAGCAGGAAGGGCTTTAAGCCGAGCTCCTTCGCCGCGAGCTTATACCCCGGCTCCTCCGAGGCGTGGGAGAGGAAAATAAAATCGCGCGCAGCCGGGCAGAGCCTTACCGCGCAAAGCGCGGCGACGACGGATATGAACCCGTCCGCTACGGCGGGCAGGCGGTGTTTCGCACAGCCCAGATATGCGCCGGTCATTGCGGCGATATCGAGCCCGCCTACCTTCGATATGACGTCGACGGGATCGAGCGCGTCGGGAGCGTTTATGCGTATCGCCTCCCGAACGACGTTTATCTTGTGCTTCAGCGCCTCGTCGTTAAGGCCGCTGCCGCGTCCCGTGACAAGCTCCGCGTCCGCGCCGGTAAGCGCCGCGAGCACGGCGGCGGAGGTAGTGGTGTTGCCGATGCCCATCTCGCCGACGCCCATTGCGTCAAAGCCGTCGCGCCTCGCTTTTTCAGCCGCCTCGACGCCGACGGAGACCGCAAAGAGCGCTTCCTCCCGGGTCATGGCGGGACCGCGGAGTATGCTGTTCGTGCCGCGGCGGAGCTTTTTCGTTATGAGTTCGGGCCGTTCGGGAGCGTTAATGCCGACGTCGTAGACGCGGACTTCGTTCCCGAAGAATCCTGCAAGCGCGCTCATGCCCGTCTTATGCCGCGTCATATTGACCGCCTGCTTGAGCGTGACGGACTGCGGCGTGACGGCGACGCCCTCGTTTACCACTCCGTTGTCCGCGGCGAATACCGCGACGAGGCATTTTTCGGGATCGTTCCTTACATCGCCCGTTATCCCGGCGAGGCGTATCGAAATATCCTCGAGCCCGCCGAGGCTTCTGGGCGGCTTTGCAAGCTCGCTCTGGCGCCTGACCGCTTCCGCGATCGCATCCGGATACGCCGGCATTACGCCGCTTATAATGGTTTTCAATTCAGCGTCGGTCATTCAAAAAGCCTTTCCCGATAAGCCATTTTACGGAATCGATCGAGTCCATGTTCTCTATCGTGAAGGTCGCTTCGGGCGATAGGCGCAGGACTTCGTTAATTATTCTTTCACAATCGATATCGCCTTCGCCAAGGGGAAGGTGAAGATCGTTTTCACCGTGATTGTTATGAAGATGAACGTGCTTGAGATGCTTTGCCTCCGGCGCGATCCAACCGAAGGGAGGCGTTTCGGAGATATCGCAGTTCGCATGCCCGATATCGAGGCACAGCCCCAGGCGGGGATCGCCTACCCCCTCCGCTATCTCGACGAGCATTTCGGGACCCGGCTCCATCACGTTTTCAAGGGCGATAACGAGATCGTCGGGCGCTTCCTTCAAAAACTCCTTCCAGAAGCGGACGCTCTCCGAAACGTAATGCTCCGGAAAATAGACGTGCGGGATGTACCCGCCGTGGACGACCATGCGCTTAATGCCGAGGCGCGAAGCGAGCGCGGCGGACGCCTTATACCTTTCCTTTGTAAGCGCGCGCACCTTCGGATCTATTGCGCAGGGCGCTATCTCCGCAAACGGCGCGTGAAACCAAAGGTTCTCCGTTCCGCGCGTTTTTTCCATTGCGGCGGCGAGGTTTTCTTCAAGCCCGACGTCCATGCGCTGCGCCCAGCAGAAATCCGCAATCTCTATCCCGAGACCGTATTCGCGGGCGATACCCGCGGCGTTTTCATCTATTGTGGAAATGTGAAATCGGTTCATTATTCAAGCATTCCTCTTTCCTTTGCCAGCGCGATGAGCCGTCCGTTCGCCTCGTTCAGCGTGCCAACGGGCGCGCCGGCGTCGACGGCTTTTTCACAGGATAGCATCAGTTTTTTCGCCCTTTCGAAGAGCTCCTCCGCGATCGGCTCGAACGCGGGCGCCGTGACGCATTCCACGGCAAGGCTTTTCGCCGCGCGCGCGTCGATATCGTTCTCAAATATTATCCCGGCGGCAAACGGCACGCGCTCCCTTTGGAGCCTTCTGAACACGGGTATGCCGAAGCCCGCGCCTGCGATCACGAATACCCCGGGCGCGCCCTCGGGTTTTTCGAGCTCAACGCTGCCGAGAACGGGATCGTAAGAGCCCTTTTCTAGATCGTAAAGCTCCTCGACGGGCACGGACCTCATCACCTCGTCCGGCGTGCCGAACGCGGCGACGGTCTCGCCCTTCACGCAGAGGAGCAGGTCGCTTGCCTTCGCCGCAAGGTCTATCTCGTGCAGGCTCATTATAACGGTTACGCCGCGCTCGCGGGAAAGGCGGCGCAGTACCGAAAGAAGCTCCGTTTTGTACTTTATATCGAGGAACGCGGTCGGCTCGTCCAATATGAGAAGCTCCGGCTGCTGCGCGAGCGCGCGCGCCAATACGACGCGTTGCTTCTGCCCGTCGGAGAGCGTCATGAAATCGCGCTCGGAAAGGTCCTTTACGCTGACGAGTTCGAGCGCGTCGTCGACTATCCGCCTGTCCTCTAAAGTCAATTTGCCGACGGCGTTGGTGTAGGGATAGCGCCCGAGGGAGACTATCTCGCGCACGGTATAAAGCTCCGGACGGATGCGGTCGGTCAGCACGACCGCCTGCTTTTTCGCAAGCTCCTTAAAAGACATGGAGCGTATCTCGCTCCCGTCCACGGTTATGGCGCCGCGGATCGACGCAAGCTGACGGGCGACGGTCTTCAATATGGTGGATTTGCCGGAGCCGTTCGGTCCGATGAACGTGAGTATGCCGCCGCGCGAAAGGGCGATATCGATATCCCGTATCAGCGTTTTGCCGTTGTAGCCGACGGCAAGCCCGCTCGTTTTGAAAAACTCCGTCATGCCCCGCGCCTCCTTCTCGATATCATCATCCAGATGACGACCGGCGCGCCGAATATGCTCGTGACAGTGCCGATATTGAGCTCCGTCGGGGAGAAGACGGTCCTTGCAATTAGGTCGCAGAAAACGCAGAACACCGCCCCCGCAAGGAACGCGGCGGGTATGACGAGCGCCGGTCTGGAGCTTTTCAAAAGCGTCCTCGTGATATGGGGAACGGCGATGCCTACGAACGAGATGGGCCCCGCAAGCGCTGTGACGCAGGCGGAGAGCAGGGACGAGAGAAGTATGAGCGCCAGGCGGAAGGGTCTGACGGCGACGCCCATGCTTTTGGCGTAACCCTCGCCGAGGGCGTATGCGCCCATGGGCTTTGAAAGGAGCCACGAGGCAATAACGGCGGGAACGCAGATTACGAGCGCCGTCACGACGTGTTCCCAGCTCTTGCCGGAGAAAGTGCCCATCGACCAGTATTTTAAGTTGACGATATCCTGCTCGGAAGCGAACGTCACCGCCATATCGGTAACGGCGGAGCAGATATAGCCCACCATTATGCCCACGACGAGCAATAGCTCCATGTTCTTAACCTTTTGAGAGAACAAAAGCACCACGGCGGTTATCAGGAGCGAGCCTATGAAGGCGGCGGCGACCATGACGGCGGGGCTCATCGTTATGCTGCCCGCCAAAAAGATCATGGTAATGCCGACTATCATTTTAGCGCCAGATGAAATGCCCAGCACGAAGGGGCCCGCAATGGGGTTCCTGAAAAAGCTCTGGAGCAAAAATCCCGATACCGCGAGCGCGCCGCCGAGTATCGCGGCAAGCAGCATCCTCGGCATGCGCACGTTGAAGAGTATCATGCTCTCCGTGGAGGCGTCGCGTCCGTTTTTGAGAAGCGATATAATCTCGGCCGGGCTCAGCCTGACCGAGCCGATCGCAAGATTGAGCACGAGCGCGAGCAAAAGCATCGCGAACAAAAGGAGCATCACGGCGGCGAATCTTAAACCGGACTTATTTGTTTTTCGTTCTTCCTTTTCCATTTTCCCCCGGCAATAAAAAAGAGCGGCAGTAAAAGGACCGCCGCATCCGAATTCATGCAAACGTATTCCCCCGCGCTTCGTACCTTCGGCGGGAGGCAGTGTCAAGCAGGTCTTCCGGCTCGCGCTTCACAGGTCACGGCGCGCCTTCTCAGGGTGCTCCCCCAATGGCCGATTTTCATCCTGCGCCGTTCCTCCGCGCTTACGGCGGCGGTTCCGCCCGGGTCTTTCACCCGGTTGTCTATTATCCCGCGGAAGCCTCCGTTTTCGGCGGGGCAAAGGCGGGCACTTGACGAACGTATTACTTTTATTATTTTATTCTCTGCGGCGGGCTTTGTCAAGACGGCGCCCGGGGCGCTTCGCGGCAGGAACAAATATATAGGCGCGGATCATTGACATTTTTCATGATCGGGAGTATGCTATCTGTAATCGAATAGATATTTGAGTGCTCGACAGGACCTTCGGGTCTTGCCGGGAGAATAGGGAATCCGGTCAGAATCCGGAACGGTACCGCCACTGTATTTGCGGAGCGCGCATGATAGACGAAAGTCGGCCATTGGGAAACTGAGAAGGCTTTCATGCGGGCGTTGATGCATAAGTCAGGAGACCTGCTTGGATATTGGAGGGTATGCTTCCCCGCGGGATACGGGGCGGCAGGCTTGCGTTTGCTGCGTGAAAACGGTCGCGGCGGGTATCGACCCGCGGCGGCTTTTTGTTTCCCTCGATATCCTTTTGTCTGTTATTAAACGGGGCTTCGACCCCGATAACAATAGGAGGATCAAACATGAAAAAATTAGTTAAGATCATCTCTCTGGTTCTTGCTCTTTCGATGCTCTGCGGTCTTGCCGCCTGCGCGAAGAAGCCCCAGAAGACCGACAAAGAGCTTGCCGACGAAGTTGCCGCTCTTATCGACGCCATCTACGTTCAGGAACGCACCGATAAGACCGACGAGCAGTGCGCCGCTGCCAAGGAAGCTTGGGACGCTCTGACCGACGCTCAGAAGGAGCTTGTCGAGGGCGAGGAAGCGGATCCCGATTACTTCGGCCGCGACACCGGCGACGCCAAGAAGGACGATCCCAGGAACGCCGACGAGATCGGCGAGAAGGAGCTCCTCGTCGTTTCCTTCGGCACCTCGTTCAACGACAGCCGCTCCCTTGACATAAAGGGCATCGAGGACGCTATCGCAGCCGCCTTCCCCGAGTGGAGCGTACGCCGCGCCTTCACCGCGCAGATCATCATCAACCACGTTCAGGCCCGCGATAACGAGAAGATCGACAACATGGATCAGGCTCTCGAGCGCGCCGTCGCCAACGGCGTAAAGACCCTCGTCATCCAGCCCACCCACCTTATGCACGGCGCCGAGTATGACGAGCTCAAGGCCGCCGCCGACAAGTATGCCGACAAGATCGAAAAGATCATCATTTCCGAGCCTCTCCTCGGTGAAGTGGGCGCAGACGCTTCCGCCGTCAACACCGATAAGGAAGCCGTAGCCAAGGCCGTTGTCGCCGCCGCCGTTGCCGACGCCGGTTTTGCCTCCATTGAGGAAGCCGAAGCCGCGGGCACCGCTTTCGTACTCATGGGTCACGGCACCTCCCACACCGCGAAGGTCAGCTATTCCCAGATGCAGGCGCAGATGAACGCGCTGGGCTACAAGAACGTATTTATCGGCACCGTTGAGGGCGAGCCCGAAGAGACCGCCTGCGAAGCCGTTATCGAGGCCGTTTCCGCCGCCGGTTACAAGAACGTCGTGCTCCGTCCTCTTATGGTCGTAGCCGGCGATCACGCCAATAACGATATGGCCGACGCCGAGGATCCCGAATCCTGGCTCTCCATGTTCACCGCTTCCAAGAAGTTCGAGAAGATCGACTGCCAGATCGCCGGTCTCGGCCGTCTTGCAGACGTTCAGGCGCTCTACGTAGCTCACGCTCAGGCCGCGGTCGACTCCCTTAACTGATCATGAAAACAAACTTCAATAAGGCTTTTTCATACTTCCTCTGTATTGCCGTCCTCTGCCTTCTGCTCGCCGCCTGCGGGCAGAAGCCGGACGGCAAGGCGCCGCTTGAAGACGGGGTCTATTCCGCCGATTTCAAGACGGACGGCTCCATGTTCCACGTGAACGAGGCGCATCACGGCAAGGGTACGCTTACGGTCAAGGACGGCAAGATGACGATACACATCACCATGCCTTCGAAGAACACCGTAAACCTGTTTGCCGGCAAAGCGGAGGATGCAAAGAAGGAGGGCGCCGCCCTGATAGAGCCTACGCTCGACACCGTTACCTATGACGACGGCTCGACCGAAGAGGTCTACGGCTTCGATATCCCCGTGCCGTATCTTGACAAGGAATTCGACTGCGCGCTCGTCGGGACAAAGGGCAAGTGGTACGATCACAAGGTCTCCGTCTCGAATCCCGAGCCCGTCGGCGCTTCCGTTGAGGACGGCGAGTACTTCTGCTCCGTCACCCTGACAGGCGGAAGCGGAAAGGCGAGCGTCGAAAGCCCCGCGAAGATAGTCGTGAAGGACGGCAAAATGACCGCGACAGTCGTTTGGTCGAGCAGCCATTACGAGTACATGACGCTGGGAGAAACGAAGTACGAGCCCGTCAATACCGAGGGGAATTCCACCTTCGAGATACCCGTCGAGCTCGATAAGGATATCGCAGTCTCGGCGCTTACCACCGCCATGAGCGAGCCGCATCTCATCGATTACACCCTGCGCTTCGACAGCGCTTCGCTTAAAAAGGCGAACTGACTTAAGTCTCCGTGTGTGTCTTCTGCGCACGTCCGATCCGTTCGGCTGCGCAGAAGATTTTATTGATTAAAAAGGAATTATTATGAAGCGCATATTCGCTCTGCTGATACTGATATCGATGCTCGCCGCCCTTTTCGGCTGCGGCAAAAAACCGTCTTCGGAGGGGCTCGGCAACGGCTGGGAGCCCGTTTCCGAAACGAAGCTTTCGTTCGCGCATGAGTTTTCCATCGCCGAGTACGAGGGAGGTCTCAAGCTAATCTCCATCAACGAAGGCGGCAGGTTCCTCATCGTGCCCGAGGGCGGGACCGCGCCGAAGGGGATCGCGCCCGATATCGCCGTCCTTTATCAGCCTGTGAAGAACGTCTACCTTGCGGCGACCGCAGTCATGTGCCTGTTCGACGGGCTTGACCGGCTCGACGCGATACGGCTCTCCGGCACCAGAGCGGACGGCTGGTACATAGAAAACGCCCGCGCCGCAATGGAGGCGGGCTCGATACTCTACGCCGGCAAATACTCCCAGCCCGACTACGAGCTGATATTGAAGGAGGGCTGCCCCCTTGCGATCGAATCCGGCATGATAGGGCACGCCTCGGACGTGAAGGCGCAGCTTGAAAAGCTCGGCGTAGCGGTGCTCGTCGACCGCTCGAGCTATGAGACCCACCCCCTGGGACGCACCGAATGGGTAAAGCTGTACGGCGCGTTGCTGGGAGAGGAGGAAAAAGCCGACGCGCTCTTTAACGAGCAGGTCGGCCTCATGAACAGCGTCGCCGGCGAAAAGACCGGCAGGACGGTCGCCTTCTTCCGCATAAGCGGAACGGGCTATGCCGTGGCGAGAAAATCAGGTGATTACGTCAGCCGTATGATCGCGCTCGCGGGGGGCGAGTATGTGTTCAAGGACCTCGGCGACGACTCCGCAATGGCGACGGTCAACGTCGAAATGGAGACATTCTTCAAGACCGCGCGTGAAGCCGACGTGGTGATCTACAACAGCACGATCGGCGGCGAGGTCGCCGACATGGGCGAGTTCCTTGCCCTTAACCCGCTCATGAAGGATCTTAAGGCGGTCGGGACAGGCTCCGTCTGGTGCACGCGCGAGAGCATGTATCAGCAGACGCTTAATATCGGCCGCATGATAAGCGAGATCAACACGATCCTTAACGCCGCTCCCGACGACGATCCGGAGCTTATCTACTTCTTCAGGCTGAAATGACCGACATTAAAAAGGAGAAAACGAATGCTCAGCTTAAACTGGCTCAAAAACGAAGATAACGTCGTATACGGAAAGGACGAGGAGCTCGTCCCCGTGCTTGCAAAGGATCTTGTGATCCCGGATCTTCAAAAGAAAATCGACCAATTCCGCGCCTCCCCCGTAAAGGAGGGCGTCACGCTCCGCGGCGGCAGACGCTCCAGCGTGCTGATATTCATACCCGACCTTTACTTTGATACCGATATGGTAATGGGCGGCAACGTGTGGCTATACCTCGGCGAGATGCGCCCCGCCTACTGCGTGTATAAGCCCTGGGACCCCGCGGCCTGCGGCTGCTGATGAACGCAAATGCCGCAGCTCCCGTCGGAGCGATCTCCCAAAAAACATAGTATAAAACGGTGCAGGCAATAAGACCCGCACCGATTTTTTATCTCTCGGGATCAGTAAACGGACAAAATGCAAAGCCCCGAAACCGTAAGGCTTCGGGGCTGTTGGAGCTGGTGAGCAGATTCGGACTGCCTACCTCTTCATTACCAACGCACCCTGA